>JBAXXZ010000034.1:0-10280 GCA_037127575.1 Bacteroidota bacterium
GTTTTTTTTAAGAATGCTTACCTTGGCATGAACACTAAATGGTATCAGGTAAAAATATTTTTATTTCCGCACTTGATTGGGGTTTGGGTCATGCCACACGTTGCGTGCCGATAATTAAAACTTTGGAGAAACACAACCAAATTTTGATTGGCGTTACACCGGGCACCAAATTTATTTTTCAGGAAACATTTCCACACCTTAAGACAGTTGAATTACCCGCCTATAATATTCGTTATTCGAAGTATTTACCTGTATGGCTTAAAGTGCTTTTTGATTGGCCACGCATCAACGCTTTGATTAGTAAAGAAGGTATTGTGTTGAAGGAAATTATTCAACAACATCAAATCAATTACATCATTAGTGATAACCGTTTCGGACTTTACTCAAAGGATGTGTACAGTGTTTTTATCACACATCAACTTTTTATACAATCACCAATTTTAAAACGTTTGGCACAATTTATCAATAAAAAATTCATTCTTCATTTTCATGAAGTGTGGGTGCCTGATTATGCCGATGAAAAAATAAGTTTGAGCGGTAAATTGAGTCACGGCAATCAATTTCATTCCAATGTAAAATTTATCGGGCCCTTGAGTCGCTTAACCAAGTCTCAAAACAGCCTAATCCAATATGATTATTTGGTGATGCTTTCAGGTCCGGAACCTTTGCATACACAATTTGCCGAACACATGGAAAAGTATGCTACATCATCTACATCCTTGCGATTTGCCTTTATCAGTTCGTTGGTGAAAGTGCAAGAAAAAACAAACATTGCCATGTTTTATCAAGCAGATGCGTTTGAAATTGCAAATTTGATTTCCCAAAGCACAAAAGTAATTTGCAGAAGCGGATACAGCAGCTTAATGGACTTGCATCATTTGGAGAAAAAAAACATCATTTTGTTTCCAACCAAAGGCCAAACCGAACAGGAATATTTGGCGAAATACTGGTGTAAGTATTTTGGCGCCGAAATCTTCGACCTTAAAAAATTATAGATTCAATTAAAATTGGTTGACGCCTTGTACAGTGGTGTATTTCATGGTGTATTTAATGCCCGGGTTCATGTATTTATAAGCACTGTGACTCATTAAAGCCGCTTCATGGAAACCGCACAAAATGAGTTTTAATTTATTGGTATAGCTATTGATATCACCAATTGCGTAAATGCCGGATACGTTAGTGCTGTAATCATCAGTATTTACTTCAATGGCATTTTTATCGAGGTTTAATCCCCAATTTTCGATGGGCCCTAATTTAGGACTTAAACCAAAAAGCGGAATTAAATGATCGGTTGAAAAGCTTTGTTTTTCTTTTGTTTTAATGTTTTCTAATTCCACGCTTTCAAGTTTTTCGTTTCCGTTTACCGAAGCAATGGTGGTATTCAACAACAATTTTATTTTACCTTCTTCCGACAATTTCATCACTTTATTTACACTGTCGGGGGCACCTCTAAAACTTTCGCTGCGGTGAACAAGTACCAATTCGCTGCAAATTTCACTTAAAAAAATGGCCCAATCCAAAGCGCTATCTCCACCACCGGCAATAATCATTTTTTGACCGCGGTATTTTTCAGGATCAAGAATCATGTAATTAACGCCTTTTCCGTTCTCAAATTTTTCTAAACCGCCCACTTCAGGTTTTCTGGGTTCAAAGCAACCTAAACCACCGGCAATCACCACTACTTTTGACTGGATGACCGTGCCTAAATTGGTGGTGAGAACAAAATCCCTTTCTCCTTTTTTTTCCAATGATTCGATACGTTCACCCAAGGTATAACCCGGTTTAAAGGGTTCGGCTTGTTTTTTTAAATTATCAACCAATTCTTGCGCCAAAACCGAAGGATATCCCGGAATATCATAAATAGGTTTGCGCGGATAAATTTCAGAAAGTTGACCGCCAATTTGTGGCAAATAGTCGATTAAATGGCAACGCATTTTTAATAATCCTGCTTCAAAAATGGCAAACAAACCTACAGGTCCTGCGCCTACAATGGCAATATCAGTTGTAATCATAAAAAATTTCGGCAAAGTTAATGTTTTGCTTTTTATTGGCGCTTTATTTTTATGGGACCTTACTTATTTAATAAATTTTCACGATTCAATAAAAATTCCCTATTTTTATCAAATATAAATTACTTAAGCCAATGAAAAAACAATTACTTTCAATGTTTGCAGCAGTTGCCGTTTTTACCGGCATGGCGCAAACCCCAAGTCCTAGTTGGACAATCAATCAGAGTGCTGCATTTACGGCCTCTATTTCAGGAACCAAATATTTAGATGTTGTTGATGCAAATGTGGTTTGGGCTGCCGGATATGATGGCCAGTTGCCTAACATGAATTATAACTGGGTTTCGCACACCATTAATGGTGGAACAACTTGGACTGTAACCAATGCATATCCTGATACAAGTACCTATGACATGGCTAACATGGAAGGTATTGATGCCAACACTTGTTGGGTATCTGCTTTTATGAAAGCATCGCAAAGTCAAGGTGCCATTCACAGAACTACCAATGGTGGTGCTTCATGGTCAAACATGACTGCGCCGGGTATGTTTACCAATACTACTGCATTTACCGATTTCGTAACCTTTGTAACGCCTTCAATAGGTGTTGTTGTGGGTGACCCTGTAAACAACAGTTTTGAAATTTGGCGTACCGTAAATGGTGGAACTGCTTGGACACCGGTGCCAAGTTCGGCCATTCCTACACCTTTAAATGGTGAGTATGGTATTGTTGATTTATATTGTAAAGAAGGCAGTACCAATATTTGGTTTGGTACACAAAGAGGTAGAATTTACCGTTCTTTCGATGCCGGTCAAACTTGGAATGTAGGTGTTGTAGGTGCCATTACCTTAACCATTACTGAATTAGAATTTAGCTCACAAATGAATGGTGTTGCTTACGGTGTAAACGGTACTGCATTTGAAGTTTATAACACTACCAATGGTGGTGCAACATGGACGCAAATTCCTCAAGATCCAAACTTAGGCAGAAACGACATGTGTCATATTCCGGGCACTACTTATTATGCTTCTACCGATAATGGAAATCAAATGATTTCTTATTCAAAAGACAATGGCGTTACCTGGATAAGCTGGGGCAGCACGGGTTTACCTTATTTAAAAGTTGATTTTTCAAGTCCGGTTCATGGCTGGTCAGGTGCTTTTAGCGCTTTCCCAACAAGTACCATCGGTGGTGTTTGGAAATACAATGGTGTAACTTTTAACTCTAATTTTTCTATACAGCAATTTGTTTGTAAACCAATTGGTAATGCAACCATTTCACCGGTTAATTCTTCAACTGCAGCTACATCTCCTTTAACTTATACTTGGTCTTCCAATTCAGGCGCGGTATCATTTGCAAGTGCTAATGCAACAGTGCCGGTTATTACTTTCACAGCTAACGGTACATATACCATTTCACTGGCTGCAGGTAACTCACAAGGTGTGAGCAACTCAAGCCAAGTGGTAACTGTTTTAACTTGTTCTACACCAATTGCAGGCTTCAATGCGCCAGCATCGGTTTGTAACAACATCGCACTTACATTAACGAATACAAGTGTAGGTGCACCAAATCCTTCAATTACAATTACCACCAATCCTGCTAGTAACGTTACTGTTACGCCGGGTTCAGGTTCGTTGTACACAATGAAATTTGGTACTGCAGGCGTGTATACTGTTACTTTGTTGGCTTCAAGTGCAGCAGGTACCAGTGCAGTAACTCAAACAGTAAATGTTAACAGCTGTAATCCTGTTGCTAATTTTAACGTTCCTACTTTATTCTACAGATGTAGCAATACCGATAGAATGCCAACAGCAAATACAACAACGGCTCCGGTTACAGGTTTGATTACTTATACTTGGTCATCTTTACCAAGTGCAGGTGTTACCTTCTCTCCAAGTGCCACTGCAAGTGCTGTGTCAATTGCTTTCAATAGTAGTGTTACTTCAATTTATACCATTACCTTACGTGCAACCAATGCTTCAGGAACTGCATCAGCTGTTCAAACTGTAACAATGGATTTCTGTACCGGTATTATTGAAAACAAAAACTTGATGAGCAATTTAGATGTGTTCCCTAATCCTGCAAAGGAAAGTTTGCACATTACATTGCCTTTGAGTATTGATGTGTACCAAGTGAAATTGGTGAATGTTTTAGGCTCTGTTATTTACGATGAAAAAATTGTGAATAAAGAAAACACTGTTATCAATTTATCGAATAAACCTAAAGGTGTTTATTTCTTAACTGTAATTGCTAACAATGAAAAAGTAACTAAGAAAATTATCTTAGAATAAAATTGTTTTACTGAAAGAAGCCGTTTCGGGAAACCGGAGCGGCTTTTTTTATACGCATAGAAATGAAAATTGTTTTTTTTGGAACACCTGAATTTGCGGTTGCCAGTTTAGAAAAGTTGATCAAGCACGGTTGTGAAGTGTTGGCTGTTGTGACTTCGCCCGATAAGCCTGCAGGCAGAGGTTTGCAGATGCAATGTTCGGCCGTAAAAACATATTGTTTAAAGCAAGGCTTAACAGTGCTTCAGCCAAACAATTTAAAAGATGAAACATTTGTTGATGCGCTGAAAAAACTCAATGCCGATTTGCACATCGTTGTTGCTTTTAGAATGTTACCCGAACAAATTTGGAACATGCCACCTTTGGGGACATACAATTTACACGCTTCACTTTTACCGAAGTACAGAGGTGCTGCTCCTATTAATTGGTGTATCATAAACGGCGAAATTGAATCGGGTGTCACAACTTTTAAATTGCAACATCAAATTGATACCGGCAATATATTATTGGCCGAAAAAGTGGTGGTAACTGAGAACATGACTGCCGGTGATTTGCATGATTTATTAATGCAGGTTGGCGCAGACTTGCTTTTAAAAACTGTTCGTTTAATCGAGCAGTCGCTTATCAATCACAGTGCATTGAACTTTATTTCGCAACAAGAAAATGAAGTGAGTCACGCGCCTAAATTGTATAAACAGCATTGTAAAATTGATTGGTCTAAAACCACACAGCAAATTCACAACCACATAAGGGGCTTAAGTCCTTTTCCGGGTGCAACATGTTTTTTAAACAACGGCGACAATAAACCAAAACAGTTTAAAATTTTATCTACCAAACTCATTCATGAGATAAGCAACAACACTAACGGTACGCTAATTACCGACAACCAGCATTACATGCGCGTGTGCTGTTCGGATGGTTTACTTGAGCTAACTGAAATTCAAATGGAAGGAAAGAAACGCATGGGTATAGAAGCATTTTTACGGGGTTTTAAGTTGGCAGATGGCGCCAAATTTGAATAATTTTTTATTTTGGCCGTCAATACTCTGTGAACGCTGCTGTTTTAGTGCTAACAGTAGATCAAATCCTTTCTATTAGGCTGTTTCAGGCAAAAATTATTAACAAAAGCCCAATTTATAAACAATTCGCGCCTTTTTTTGACTGAAACACTTGACAAACGCGCATTTGCACGCTATGTTTGCTGTGTAATAAAAAAATTGTTTAACTCTTAAAAAAAAAACAAATGAACAAAGCAGAATTAATCGAAGCAATTTCAACAAGTGCAAAAATTACAAAAGCTGATGCAGGACGTGCATTAGATGCAACAATTGAAAGCATTCACAAAGCATTAAAAAAAGGTGACCGTATTGGTTTAGTAGGTTTTGGTTCTTTCTCAGTAGCCAAGCGTGCTGCTCGTACAGGCCGTAATCCTCAAACCGGAAAAGAAATTAAAATTGCTGCTAAAAAAGTAGTAAAATTTAAAGCGGGTTCTGAATTAGCTGGTTCAGTTAACAAAGGAAAATAATCACTTTTTAACCTTAAAGTAAAATGGTTGTCAAAAATTGACAACCATTTTTTTTTAAAACCATACCACTTATCAAAAATGCTAAAATTGTATCGGTGTTTCTAACTAACTTTAATATAAAGAAGTTTGTTAAATGAAGGTAAGTGACTAATAAACAGGGCCAATACCTTTGGAAATAAATATCTTTCAAATTATTTGAAAAAAATTAATTTTATCTTTAAATTAGCTAATTCGTATAAATAAATAACTAATACCAAATAACAAATGAAAAAACAATTACTATTAGGATCAGCCTTGTTAGCAGCAATAAGCGCTTTTCCGCAAAACGCTAAAACGCGTATTCAGCCGGCCGGCAAACTCGATATGGGTGCTGTTTTGGCACAAAAGTATGCCGCACAACTTAGCGAACCTGCTCAAAGCGCTGCCTACCAAGGGCCTCAAGCATCTACGGAGGATGAAGTAACTGCCGAAAGGAATGCAGCAACCAGTATTAGCTGGGCATTATTATGTGGTTCAATGAATACCTATGGTATGTTGGTTCAACAATCACGCCCTTTGCAATACAATGCCGCAGTAAATGCTGTGTCGTTTATTCACCGTAAGAGTGGTTCTTACACACCTTTTCCTGCTGCCAATAGCAATGCCGGAACAATTGTGGCTGAAATTTCTTCAAACTGGGGTCAAACTTGGGATAGTACTTGTATCTGGTCTGACGCTACCAATGGTGGTCGTTACCCTCAAGGTGCTATTTTTAATCCTCCGGGAAATACAAACATTGCCAACGCTTATGTTGTAGGTTGCGGTCCAATTGTTGCCAACAACGCCTTTACGGGTGACTGGTATGGAAGCAAGCAATTAGGCGCTGCAGGTTCTGCTGCTTATAACACAACAGCCAGTGCAGCTCCTGGTGCGCAACAATTTTTATCATTTACATTGCCATCTTATCCGGCTAACCAAGGCCCTCATGGATGGTCGCGTTACGGCTTCACTTCCATCAATGGCGGTGTAGTTCGTTCTTTGGCTTTAATTCAAGATGACCAAACTGGTTTGTCAACCATGAGAGGTGTGTCTGTAGTTAAAGGTACTTTTAACGCAGGTGTATTTGCATGGACAACTGACTCTATCATTCCTCCAACAGTTATTGAAAGTGGCGGAAGCAAAGTAATCAGCTCTGAAGTTCAAATGGCTTTTAACGAAGCAGGAACTGTTGGTTACATTTGTGTACCGGGTGCTTTGGCAACTTCTCAAGGTCAAAACAGAGGTTACCAACCAATTATTTATAAAACAACCAATAGCGGTGGTTCATGGTCATTATTGCCAGTAATTAACTTCGCTTCTCCAGCTATGGCCATTGTTACTGATCATTTGGTTGATGTTGATCCTGTAAGCGCTTTCCCTGTTCCTTATATGGTTGATTACGACATGACAGTTGATGCCAATAACCAATTACACATTGGTGCTATTTTTTGTAGTGCTGCTATTGCAAATGATGATTCATTAAATTACATCGCGCAGTTTACAACAAGCATTAATCCTAACGATAAATACAAATGGGCTCATTTACCGGGCAACCGTCCATATTTATACGATTTCGTAGGTGATGGTACTTCTCCTTGGAAAGCTGCAATGGTTGATTCTATTTCTTCTGAAGGTCCTTCTGCCAGTAGCGGTTACCCTGGCTACTCTGATAATCCTTGGGACAATACTGGTACCGGTGGTGCTAAAATTTCAATTGAGCCACGTATTCAAATGGGTCGTACACCTGATGGTAAATTTATTAATGTATCATGGACAGAAACTGACTCTGCCTTTATTGCACAAAGTAAAAAATGGAACATTCAACCAAACATTAAAGCACGTTCTATTGCCATTTATAATACAGTAACAACAGGTGCTTACAGCACTTTCTGTAATGTATCAAACAATGAGATCAATGTAACCAAGCCAACTTCTGCTCAAGGAACCCAACATCCTAAAGTAGTAAACCGCGCTACGCTACATTATATGTCACCTACTACAGGTTCAGCAGCTGTTACTGCTGTAAGTGGCGGAACATATTCAGCTGAATACAATGTGCCATTCACTGTAACCAACTCTAGTCCATATTCGCAATTAACAAACAATGCCACTTGGTATACTTCAGCTAAATTAAATTTTGAATTTGGTGCAAAAGGTGTTGGCATTAATGAAATTCAAGCGAATAATGTCAGTCAAAGTTTAGTTTACCCTAACCCTGCGAATGGCAACGCTTTTGTAAAATTAACTTTAAGCAAAAACGAAAACGTTCAAATCAGCGTAATGAATATCGTTGGTCAAGTTGTTAAAACAACTTCAGCCAATGGTAATGTTGGTGAAAACAACATTCAATTTGATTTAAGCGGATTAAACAGCGGTGTTTATATGGTAACTGTAAAAGTTGGTAACAACAACAGTACCAAGAAAATTGTTGTAGAATAATTTTTCGATCATTTTTTATTAAAGCCGTTTCGAAAGAAGCGGCTTTTTTTTTGCCCTATCATACCGGATATTTGAAGATACATGCCGTCGGTAAATTTAATTCAATAAATTAGAAGCAATTGCAACCTTTAATACACCGTTCACTATAAATAAAAAAGAGAAGCCATGAAAACACAACTATCTATCGCATTGATTTGTTTGGTAAGCCACAATGTAATGGCACAGTCACAACACACATCAAAATTAAATCGCAAAGCTAGTTTCATAGCACAGATGAAGGCAGAGGAAGTAAAACAAAACGGGCCCATCTCAAATACCTCAAGCATAGATCCAACAACGGTGCTGGCGAAAGAAGCAAATACCTCAACGGCCATCAACTGGTCGTTACTCTGCGGCTCTATGAATGTATATGGCATGTTAACGAATCAAACAAGGCCATTACAATACAATCCGCAATTAAATGTGGTGTCATTTATTCATCGCAAAAGCGACAGCTACTCACCTTATCCGGTTTCAAATAGTAATTCGGGAAGTATTGTGGCAGAAATTTCGAGCAATTGGGGACAATCTTGGGACAGCACCTGTATTTGGGCTGATGCCACCAATGCAGGGCGTTATCCGCAAGGGGCTATTTATAATCCACCGGGCAATAGCAATATTGCCAATGCATATGTAGTTGGGTGCGGACCGGTAGTAGCCAATAACGCTTTTACAGGTGATTGGTATGCAAGTAAACAAATTGGCTTGGCAGGCTCTGCCGTATACAACCCAACACCATCAACACTAAGTGGGGCACAACAATTTTTATCATTTACACAAACCGTTTATCCCGTTAACCAAGCGCCGCATGGTTGGTCGATGCAGGGCTTTACATCAAGTGACAATGGCGTAATACGTTCATTGGCTTTAATTGACGACGATAATACGGATGTGAATACCATGCGCGGCGCCATGTTGGTAAAAGGAAGTTTTAATGCAGGTATTTTTAATTGGACAACCGATTCCTTGGTGCCAAATGTGATTGTTCAAAGTGGAGGCAATCGACAATTTTCAACCAAGGTGCAAATGGCCTGGAACCAAAGCGGCACAGTGGGATACGTTGTAATCATTGGCGCCTTAAACGCTGCATTAGGCTCAAATAGGGGCTTGCAGCCAATAGTGTATAAAACCAGCAACAGCGGTCAAACATGGGGTTTAATAAATGGTATTGATTTTAATGCTGCCACCAATGCGCAGGTACTACAATCATTGGCCGGTGTTGAAACAGATGCCACATTAAAAATTCCTTTTGTAGATGATTTTGATTTGGCAGTTGACAAGAATAATTATTTACACATGGGTTTGATTTTAGCCAGTACAGCTTCAGATCAAGCTGATTCACTTCAATACATTTCGCAATTCACTACGAGTATTAATCCCAATGATGAATACAAATGGAAGCACATTCCGGGTTACAGACCATACTTGTACGATTTTGTAGGAGATGGGTCTCTGCCTTGGAAATATTTGGTTATTGATTCGCTTTCGTCAGAAGGACCGGGCTCAACATCAGGGAGTTCAGGATTTAACGATAATCCATGGGATGTTGATGCCGGTTCAAAAATACCAATTGATTCGAGGTTACAAATGGGTAGAACGCCAATTGGCGATTTTATTACTTTTTCATGGGCGGAAACAGATTCAGCATTTTTATCACAAAGCAAGAAGTGGAATATACAACCGAACATCAAGGTGCGGGCAATTGCAATCGGCAGCAAAATCACCAGTGGTAACGCTTCAGCTTTTTGTTTGATATCAAATAACGAAATAAATGTTACCAGGCCATCAATAGTTCAAGGATTTCAGCATCCCAAAATTGTAAACCGAGCAACATTGCATTATATGTCTCCAATAACCAGCTCTGCTATTTTTACAGGAACTAATGTTTCTGGTTATCCAGCAAATTGTCAGTTTACTGCAAATATTAAGGTTCCTTTCACCGTAACCAACAGTCAGCCCTATTCT
>JBAXXZ010000035.1:0-10215 GCA_037127575.1 Bacteroidota bacterium
CCGCCTGCAGTTTGTGAACCACCCGTACCTACATATGAAGTTTGGGCACTACACTGATAACCTGTAACACCTGTGGTGCCACCACCACTTCCACCGGGATTAGTAGCGTCAAAACAATTGGTTCCGCCGCCGCCGCCGCCGCCTGCAATCAATACACGATTGGATAAAGCTGAGCCGCCGGTTCTTATATCTGTAGCGCCGCCGCCAACTCCACCATAAGTAGAACCGGAGCCACCACCATTAAAATTTTGACCACCCACATAAACTGAATACACTTGGCCTGCAGTAACCGGAATCACAGCAACAATTCTGCCGCCAAGACCACCAACACTGTTGTAGGTTGGAGCTGTTGCGCCTTGTGCACCGCTCAAATCAACTGTAATTGTAGCAACGCAAGGCGGAACTGTAAATGTTTGCACTAGGCCTGTGTAACTAAAAGTTGTTACTGTTTGTGCTTCTGATTTATTGTAAAATGCAATAAATACAAGCACCAATAATAGATTTTTCAAGGGACTTAGATAAAGTTTGTTCATTCTTTTATTTGTTTTAGTGTTTTAAGATTAGCTAATTTAGTGATTTTATTAAATCAATCCAAAAAAGTAAAAAATTATTTTGAATTTTTTTTAATAGAAATTGAAGTCAAAAAATCCAATATTATTCATATTCATCACCATCCTTATCGATTGTATTGGTTTGGGCGTAATTATCCCCACCCTCCCTTCATTAATTAAGGAATTGAGTGGCGAAAACATCAGTGCCGCAGCCAGTTATGGTGGTTTGATGAATTTTTCTTATGCTTTTATGTCTTTTTTATTTTCACCAATTTTAGGGGGATTAAGCGATAAATTTGGACGACGACCTATTTTGCTGATTTCATTGTTTGGTCTTGGGATTGATTATATCTTTTTGGCCTTGGCACCCAGTATTTATTGGTTGGTGATAGGCCGTTTAATAGCCGGTATTTGTGGGGCCAGCTTTACCACAGCCACTGCCTACATTGCCGATGTGAGTAATGCTGAAAATCGCTCGAAAAATTTTGGCATGATTGGCGCCGCCTTTGGTTTGGGCTTCATCATCGGTCCATTTTTAGGTTCATTATTTGGTAGTATGGGCACAAGAGTGCCATTTATTGCCGCATCTGTTCTCACCTTCATGAACTTTTTATTTGGGTATTTTATTTTGCCCGAATCTTTGGATGCCAATCACCGCCGCAATTTCAGCTGGAAAAGAGCGAATCCGCTCGGTTCAATCAGGCACCTATTTACACATAAAAGTGTGCTTAACCTCATCCTCATTTTGTTCTTTATTAATTTGGCCGGTCAGGCAATGCCCTCAATATGGACCTTTTTTTGTGTTGAAAAATTTGGTTGGAAGGAAGGGATGATTGGTTTATCGTTGGCTTTTGTTGGTGTGTTGGTGTCGATTGTGCAAGGCGGTTTGATTGGTAAAATTACCAAAATGTTGGGCGTTAAGCAGAGTATTTTTATGGGTCTAATATTTTACACCATTGGTTTCTTTTTGTTTGCCTTTGCATCACAAAGTTGGATGATGTTTGCCATCATGATTCCTTATTGTTTGGGCGGTATTGCAATGCCGAACATACAAAGTATTCTTTCAGGTGGTGTAGCGGCTAATGAACAGGGTGAATTACAAGGGGCTCTTACCTCTATGGCCAGTATCACTGCTATTATTGGCCCACTCATTATGACCCGCAGCTTTACCTTTTTTACCAAGAGCCCTGAGGTTTTATATTTTCCTGGGATTCCCTTTTTAATTGGCGGCTTGTTAACCGGTTTAAGCATCATTCTCAGTTATTCGAGCCTAAAAAAGATCAAAGTCGGTTAATTTCCCTGTTGGCAACTCAGGTTTCAATTGTCCTAAAAATCGGTATCTTTGCACCTTAATTTACTGCAAAAAATGAAAGATATTTTCGAAAAAATAAAAGCCAATTTAGGACCTATTGGCGAGCACGCCAAAGAATCGCACGGTTATTTTACTTTCCCAAAACTTAGTGGCGACATTAACCCGCACATGGATTTTCGCGGAAAGAATTTATTAAATTGGAGTTTAAACAATTATTTGGGTTTGGCCAACCACCCGGAGGTGCGTAAAGCCGATATTGACGGTGCCACCCAATTTGGTTTAGCCGCCCCTATGGGTGCGCGCATGATGAGTGGAAATTCGGATTACCATGAAGCTTTGGAAGCCGGTTTATCGAAATTGGTAAAAAAGGAAGATACTATTCTTTGTAATTTTGGTTACCAGGCCATGGTGAGTGCCATTGATGCCATTGTTGATCGACATGATGTAATTGTTTATGATGCCGAAAGCCACGCGTGTATTTTGGACGGTGTGCGTTTACACATGGGCAAGCGTTATGTATATAAGCACAACGATATTGAAGATTGTGAAAAACAATTGGAACGCGCCACAAAGCTTGCTGAACAAACAGGTGGTGGTATTTTGGTGATTACTGAAGGGGTTTTTGGTATGCGTGGTGATCAAGGTAAATTAAAGGAGATCATTGAATTAAAAAAGAAATTTAATTTCAGATTATTTGTAGATGATGCGCATGGCATTGGTACCATGGGCGCCAATGGCGGTGGCACAGGTGAAGAACAACATTGTCAGGATGGCATTGATATTTACTTTGGCACCTTTGCCAAATCATTTGCCTTAATTGGCGGATTTATCAGTTCAAGCAAAGAAATTATTACCTTTTTGAGATACAATATGCGTTCTCAAATTTTCGCAAAGAGTTTACCAATGCCTTTGGTGATTGGTTTGTTAAAGCGTTTGGAATTATTGAACAATCATCCGGAGTACCGTACACAATTGTGGTTGATAGCCAAAGCCTTACAAAAAGGATTGGTGGATGCAGGCTTTGATATTGGGGTGACCAATACCATGGTTACACCAGTTTACATGCGTGGCTCTATTCCTGAGGCCACCAACATGGTGATTGACTTGCGTGAAAATTTTGGTATTTTCTGTTCAATGGTGGTTTATCCTGTAATTCCGAAAGGCATGATTATTTTAAGATTGATTCCAACAGCGATGCATACCATTGAGGACGTGAACTTCACCGTTGAATCATTCAGCAAAATAAAAGACAAATTATATGGCGGTGAATATGCCGCCGAGCGAATTAAAGAAGGTTTTGCTCAAAAACTTTAAAACTTAGACTTAAAATGAAATCCCGGTTGAGAAATCGGGATTTTTTGTTTAACGGCTTAAGCGCCATTTTAATATTTATTTTATATTTGTAATACATTTCGTTTAATCATTTAATTGCGCAAACATGACAAAAAATCTACTCATTATTTTATCAATTTTATTTGGCAGCATTGGCCTAAAAGCCCAATCACTGCTTTATTCAAACACATTTAGCACCAGTTTAGGTACAGCAACTGCTGTTAATGGCTCAAGCGGTAATTGGGTATTTACCAATGCCTGTTCACAAAGTAGTGCCACAGGTCATAGTGCGCCGGGTTCAGCCTTGTTTCAAGGTTCAGGCTGTACTTTTGGGAATGGCGGCAGCACAGTGAGCGGTGATTTAATCACACCAACTGTTGTGCTTCCTGCTTTAGGCGGAACATTAACTTTCAATTATTTTATTTTAAATGAATGTGGTTCGGGAAGTTGCTATTATGATCGCCTATCTGTTGCTGTTACCAATATGAGCACGAATGTAACCACTACCATTGTTGATTCTTATACTGGCGTATTGGTAAACACTTCAGTGTGGACGGGTGCAAGTTTCAATTTATCGGCATATGGTGGTCAACCAATCCGTGTGACATTCAATTTTAACTCAATTGACGGTGCCCTTAACAACTATGATGGTATTTATGTGGATGATATTAATATTATTGGGGCTTGTTCAATTAACATGTTGGCAGTTTTAGGCGGCGGCACTGTTAGTCCTGCCATTTGTGCCGGTAACAGTTTAACATTAACCACCAATGCTGTGAGCGGTTATAGTTGGAGCAATGGTGCTACCACCGCAAGTATTGTGGTATCCCCAACGGCAACATCATTTTACTCTCTTTCCGCAACCAGCGTTTCAAATTGCGTGGCTTCATCGGCCATTACGGTAACCGTTAGTGGCGGTGTACCTGTGTTAAGCGTTACCACCAACTCGAATAACATTTGTTTGGGTAAGACGGTGATTTTAACTGCTAGCGGCGCCAATAGTTATTCATGGACCAATGGTGTTGTAAACGGGGTTGGATTTACCCCTAGTGTTACGTCCAATTATGTGGTGAGTGGAACCAATGGCTGTGGTACATCTACAGCATTGACTTCGGTAACTGTAGCCCCATTGTCGGTATCCATTTTGGCAAACCCTACGGTAGTTTGTTCAGGCCAACAAGCATTGTTAACGGTTGCTGCGGCAGCCAATAGTTTTACATGGCAACCTATTAATAGTACGGTTTCAAGTAATACCATATTTGTAAGTCCACAAATCAGCACAACTTATTCTCTTGCAGCCGGTGATGGAACTTGTATTGGAACAGCAACGGTTTTTATTGCCGCCAAAGCAATTCCTACGCTTAACATTGTTGCCAGTTCAACATTGGTTTGTCAGGGTTTTCCTGTAACACTTACTGCAAGTGGTGCAATAAGTTATACTTGGGGTCCGGTAACATCTAATTCAAACAGTGTGGTGGTTAATCCTACTGCACCAACTTTATATTCGGTAACCGGAAGCAATTCATTGGCATGTAGTGCCGGTGCTTTTGTTGCCATTATTACAAATCCAAGTCCTACGATTGCCTTAAACACCGCCAACAATTTAATATGTACCGGCGATGCGGCTACCATTACTGCTAGCGGCGCCAATTCTTATACTTGGAGTACAGGAGCCAATTCGAGCAGCGTGGTAATTAGCCCAAGTGTTTCATCGATTATTTCAGTTTCCGGAACAAGTAACAATTGTATTAGCACCCAAACCGTCAACATTGATGTATTTACACCAAACATCATCATCACAGGATCAACAAGCATTTGTGCAGGCAAGAGTGCCACCTTGGTTGCCAGCGGCGCCAATACTTACAATTGGAGCAATGGTATTCCGAGTGCAAACAACATTGTGAGTCCGAACAGCACAACAATTTACACTTTGAGTACATTAACCAACACCAGCGGTGTTAATTGTGCCAGTTCAAAAACAGTTCAAGTTACTGTGAATCCAAATCCTACGGTTACCGCCTTAAGTACGCGTTCAGTAATGTGTAAGAGTGAAAACAATATTATTACTGCATCGGGCGCCACTTCCTACTCGTGGAATACTTCTGCCACCACTGCATCATTTGTGATAACGCCTAGTTTGGTAACCACCATGAATTATTCGGTAATTGGTATAGGTGCTAACGGTTGTCAGAATACTGCCACTGTTTCGATTAAGGTAAACGCTTGTACGGGATTACAAGAATTAAGCAATGGAGTAAACAGTTTAAATATTTATCCAAATCCGAACAACGGTGAGTTTACTTTAAGTGCATCAAGTGCTGTGAAATTGGCTGTGATTAATCAATTGGGTCAGGTGATTAAAAACATTGACTTAAATGAAAACAATGGTTTCCAAAATAAATTAAGTGGATTAAGCAGCGGTATTTATTTTGTAAAAGATTTGGGCAACGAACAAAACAATGCCATTAAGATTATCGTGAACAACTAATTTTAATATCTAACATTTATTAAAAAGCATCCATGCAAATGGGTGCTTTTTTTTAGCTAATTTTTTCGATGAGATAGTTGGTGTCGCTAAACAAAATGTTTTGGCCAACTTGGGCCCCCATCATTTTTTGACCCAGTGGAGATGCCGGTGAAATAACAAAAACAAAGCCTTGGTTGATGGCGATTTTGCCCAAACCCAAGGCCATAAAAAACATAGCCTGTTGAGTTTGGAAACAGGCCCCAATTTGCACTTGTGTGTGATTGATGGCAGGATCAATTTTATTTAAAGTGTTCAATTGTTTTTCAATTTCAAATAATTGATCGCCCAAGTTGGCTTGTTCGCTTTGCATTTTGGCACGGGCGGTTTCATGTTTATCGCCTGAGGAGCTTTTGGTTTCGTTGAGCATAGAATCCTGTATTTGACGGATGGCTGCTTGGAGCCCCTTTTGTTTTTGATCTAAAAGAGACAAACAAGCTTGCAGGATTTGTGTTTTGTTCAAGGTTGAAAATTTTGTCAATGATAAAGTTTATTTAGGAGAAAAATAAAAGTTGGAAAGCGGAATTCTGTTCAATTTTTCCTTTTAAAGGTTACCACCCTTGAAGGGTGTTTGGATATATACTTCGCGTGAGGGATTATAGCGAAAAGCCCGGAGGCCCGCCTGTTCTTGCGGGCCGAGGACTTGCAGCGGAAAGCCCGACCCCTGAAGCTGAGCGCATTGGATGTGATTCACGATGGCGCTCGCTTCAGGGGTCACGCCCAAAAAAATAACAAGAGATAAATCAGTATTAACAAAGGATTAGCACTTGTTTAAAATTAAATGCGGCACTTTTACAATTGAACTGTAAATTCGTTGTCCTTGATGTCGAAAACAGCCGAAACAAAACAAACACCTTTGATGGTGCAATACAACAGCATTAAAGCCAAGTACCCTGATGCCATCTTGTTATTTAGGGTGGGTGATTTTTACGAAACTTTTGGCGATGACGCGATAAAGGCTTCCAAAATTTTGGGCATTGTGTTGACCAAACGCGCCAATGGATCGGCTTCGCACATTGAATTGGCGGGCTTTCCGCACCATTCGTTGGATGCTTATTTACAGAAGTTGGTTCGGGCGGGATACCGTGTGGCCATTTGTGATCAGTTGGAAGACCCGAAAATGGTGAAAGGCATTGTGAAGCGTGGCATTACCGAATTAGTAACGCCGGGGGTGAGTTTTAACGATAAAATTTTGAATCATGAGCAGAATAATTTTTTGGCATCGATTCATTTTGAAAAAGAAAGCGGCGGCATTGCATTGTGTGATGTATCGACCGGTGAATTTTTGGTGGCGCAAGGGAGTTTAAATTACATTGAAAAATTGGTTCAGAATTTTAAGCCGAATGAAATTTTGTTTGAGAAGAACAAAAGGGCAATGATGGATGAGATGTTGGCCGAGAAATTTTATTCGTTTGGTTTGGATGATTGGGCTTTTACTTATGATTACGGGTATGAAAGTTTAACCAAACAGTTTGAAACCCCCTCGCTGCGCGGCTTTGGCATTGAAGACCACCGTTTATCGGTGCAGGCTGCAGGGGCCTTGTTGTATTATTTAAATGATACCAAACACGACAAGTTAAAGCACATTAATAAAGTGAGTCGTATTGAGGAGGATGAATATGTGTGGTTGGATAAATTTACCATTCGCAATTTGGAGTTGTATCAAAGCAACCATGAAAACGGGCGGAGTTTAATTCACGTTATTGACAAAACCGTTAGTGCCATGGGTTCGCGTTTATTAAAACGTTATTTGGCTTTGCCTTTAAAAGACATACAGCGCATTGATGAGCGTTTGGATGCAGTGAGTTATTTTGTTGGGCAGGAAACTGTTCGTGAAGAATTGTTGGCCTTGTTAAAGGAGGTTGGTGATTTGGAGCGTCTGATTTCAAAGGCTTCGGCGATGCGTATTAATCCACGTGAGTTGGTGCATTTAAAAAAATCGTTGGTGTTGATTGGGGAGATTAAGGAAAAAATAAAAGGCAGCGGCAATAAAAGTTTGGAGCAGATTTCGGATCAAATTAATGCCTGTGATTTGCTGTATGCGGAGTTGAACAAGGTATTAAATGATGATGCGCCGGTGGCTGTTATAAAGGGTCAGGTGATTAATACGGGGGTGCATGCCGACTTGGATGAGTTGCGGAGTATCGCTTACCATGGCAAGGATTATTTGTTACAAATACAGCAAAGAGAAATTGAGAACACGGGCATTTCGTCGTTAAAGGTGGCTTATAACAACGTGTTTGGTTATTATTTGGAGGTAACGAATGTGCACAAGGATAAGGTGCCGCAAGAATGGATAAGAAAACAAACGCTCACCAATGCGGAACGTTATATTACACCGGAGTTAAAAACCTACGAGGAAAAGATTTTGGGTGCCGAGGAAAAGATTTTGGCCATTGAGCAACATTTGTATGAAGATTTATTAAAAACGGTTGGTCAGTATGTGCTGCCGATACAACACAATGCTCTTTTGTTGGCCAAGTTAGATGTGTTTTGTGGTTTTGCAAGTTTGGCGATTCAGAACCATTACCATCGTCCTGTTTTTAACGAAGGTTTTGCCCTTAAAATTGAAGAAGGACGTCATCCGGTAATTGAAAAGCAGTTGGCTGTAGGGCAAGATTATGTGAGCAATTCGGTGTATTTGGACAATGAAGAGACACAAATTATGATGATTACCGGTCCGAATATGAGTGGTAAATCGGCTTTGTTGCGACAAACGGCTTTGATTGTGTTGCTGGCGCAGATAGGATGTTATGTGCCTGCACGTTCGGCTGAACTGAGTATTGTAGATAAAATTTTTACGCGTGTAGGTGCCACGGATAATATTAGTTCGGGCGAATCGACTTTTATGGTGGAGATGAATGAAACGGCGAGTATTTTAAATAATTTGAGTAATCGCAGTTTAATATTATTGGATGAAATTGGCCGGGGCACATCGACTTACGATGGCATTTCGATTGCCTGGAGCATTGCCGAATTTTTGCATAATCAGCCTGAAAAGCGCGCCAAGACCTTGTTTGCCACGCATTACCATGAGTTGAATGAAATGTGTCAGTACTTTCCGAGGATTAAGAATTTTAATGTGTCGGTGAAGGAAAGCGGCAATAAAATTATTTTTTTACGCAAGTTGGCGGAGGGCGGCAGTGCGCATAGTTTTGGGATACATGTGGCGCGTATGGCCGGTATGCCGGCTTTTGTGATTGACAGGGCGAATGTGATTTTAAAAAAATTGGAGAAGGAGCACGAGTTTGAATTTGAGGGAGAAGGCGGCTTGGAGGTGAATGGAACGGCGAAGATAAAGGCAGTTGGACAATCGGATATGCAGCTTAGTTTTTTTCAATTAAACGACCCGGTATTGCAGCAATTAAAAGAAGATATTTTGGATATAGACATTAATACTTTAACGCCTGTGGAGGCCTTGTTGAAGTTGAATGAAATAAAGCGATTGGTAGGCGGTTGAAGGAAATAAAAATTCATTGAAAATTTTTTTTGCAGAATTAAAAATATCAGTACATTTGCAAACCCAATCACAAAACAGAGGCTTAAGGGCTGATGTGGAGGGGTTGAATAAGCGAAAGTAGCTCAGTTGGTAGAGCGTAACCTTGCCAAGGTTAAGGTCGCGGGTTCGAGACCCGTCTTTCGCTCAAAATAAGGAGCTGCAAGGCTCTTTTTTTTAATGCCACTTTGCCTGGGTGGTGGTCCCGATAGCTATCGGGATGGTAGACAGGCAGAATCATCCTTAGTTGCAGGATTAAAACAGAAACAAATCACCTTGCCTGGGTGGTGGTCCCGATAGCTATCGGGATGTTAGACACGCAGGACATACACTGCAAAGGATTTTAAGTCCTTTTCAAAAAACTTAAACCTTTGCCTGGGTGGTGGAATTGGTAGACACGCAGGACTTAAAATCCTGTATCTTCACGGATGTACGGGTTCAAGTCCCGTCCCGGGTACAAAAACAGAGTGAGAATGAGAGCGAGAGCGAACATTCGATCTCTGTTTTTTCTTCATTCTCATTCTGTTTCTGGTTAACATAATTAAAATGAGAGCGAACATTCGATCTCTGTTTTTTCTTCATTCTCATTCTGTTTCTCATTAAATTGCGGAATGTTTGAATTCCAAAACCTTGAAGTCTACAAAAAAGCAAAGGCTTTTCATTTAGAATGCAAAAGCTTAATACTCAAAAATAAGTACGATAATTATTTAAGAGATCAACTTGGCAGGGCTTCATTTAGCATAGTTTTGAATATTGCTGAAGGCTCCGGAAAATTCTCAAAGCCAGACAGAAAAACTTATATTACAACAATCTTCTCAGAACAATTCCAAACTTGACATTTTAATTTACTCTCGTTTTTTGTTACATACTTGGTTAAATAGGCAGTAACGCTTTTTATTTCTTTTGTAACCATGCCTTTAATATCAAATCCTGACGAAGCTTTGTAGTTTTCGTCCCTTGACACTATTCCGTTTTTACTTTGTAATTCTAACCAATATTT
>JBAXXZ010000036.1:0-10211 GCA_037127575.1 Bacteroidota bacterium
ATACGTCCACCATTCCTAAGGATCAATTCGGTGAATTGGTTCGTTACGGCCGCGAATTGGTAATCAATACCGCCTATTATATCGGTCCTGAGGGAACCGTAAGTAAAAATTTAAGAAACAAGATGAATTGTGCCAATTGTCACCTTGATGCAGGCACAAGACCTTACGCATTTAATTACCTAAGTTCACATGCCCGTTATCCGCAGTACCGTTCGCGAGAAGACAGAATCTTAACTTTGGCCGATCGCGTAAACAATTGTATTGAAAGACCGCATAGTGGTATTGCATTAAAATTAGATTCACGTGAAATGACTGCCATTTTATGTTACATGAAATGGTTAGGACAAAACGTACCAATGAATCAGCATGTAGAAGGCGATGCGCCATTTAAACTTGAATTTATTGATAGAGCAGCCGACCCTGTAAAAGGTGAAGCAATTTATAAAAAGGAATGTGTGGTATGCCATGGTGCCGACGGTGAAGGAAAAATGCGTGCCGATAATGTGTGTTATGAGTTTCCGCCATTGTGGGGGCTAAAAAGTTATCAGCCGGGAAGCAGCATGCACAGGGTTTACAAAGCTGCTGCATTTATTTACGCGAATATGCCTAATAAAAATTCAAATTATAAAAATCCCAAATTAACCTTTGAAGAAGCCTTTGATGTTGCTGCATTTATAAATGACGATCGCATTCATAAACGTCCGGTAAACAATGGCACAATCAACTATCCTAACATCAAAACAAAGCCATTGGATTACGGTACCGGACCTTTTGTTGATTCGTTCCCAGATTTACAACATAAATTCGGCCCTTGGGGACCAATTGTAAAATACAGAGAAGCAAACAATTTGCCGACCAAGTTTTAAATTCAATTTTTGCTGCTATTCAAGAAGAAGTTTCTCTGAATATAACAATTGCTTTTCCTGCACAATTGAAACAATGTAAGTTCCTCTTGCAAGGTGACTTAAATCAATATTGTTTTTCTGGTTCACTAATTCCTGTTTTAAAAGCAGTTTTCCTGACATGTCAGTTAATTCAACAAAAGTTTCAGTTTCCGGTTTTTGTGCCAATTCAACATTAACGAAATGCTTACTTGGATTTGGGAAAACTTTAACGTTTGACTTATTATCTTTAATGCCTATTACAGCTGTTGTGAGTGTATCGGCCAAATTACCAAAAGCATATTCACCCAATTTTAAAGTATCGGCTTCAATAAAACCCGATTTTGTGCTTGTTATCCCTTTGGTAAAATATTGCACCATGCGCCAATCGTCGTTTGTATTTTTTCTGTAAAACAAAACGATACTATCGGTATTGTAACGGGTTAATAAAGTATCCATATAACCATTGGTGGTGCTCAAATTTTTAAATCCATCAAAATAAAATTTAGCTTTTGCGTAAAATCCTTGCGACAGCATGCCCTCAATGGTCCAGTAATGTTGATCAGATAAGTGGTGGTGAAAGTGATTGGTTTTAAAATCATCGGGTTTTACATAATGGTGAATCGCCCGAATTAAAGAAGTATCATTTCCTGTGTTTTGAATGGTACAAATCACTTTGCCCAAAGTAAAATTATTGACACCAAGCGTTTTTAAACGTTTTGCCTCAGTTGATGTGGCATCACTTATTTTGGCATCATAATTTAGAGCACAATATGCCGGTGAAAATGGTACTGTAACTGTTGCACTACTTAGAGCGCCATTCACCATCACTCTACTTACGTATCTTACTTTGTTGCTGTTAAAAAAACTAATTTCAAGCGGAACGTTATTGTATATGTTCGGAGCGCCAAACAAAGATTGACGAATGTAAACCACGGCGTTTGTATTTGGAAAGCTTGCTGAATTGTAACGCACCGAATCAATGGCAAAGTGCGGCCAGCCGCCTGCAAACACCCAGTTATTAAAAAACAATCCAAGGTTCATTTGTCCTGCAGTTTGAAAATAGGATTTCATGCCGTTTGAATTTAAGTGCCCGAAAGCATTTTGTTGCATCGTGTATTTACAAGCCTTAAAAAAAGCACTGTCGCCCATATAGCCCCTTAAGGTATGTGCCACATCGGCGCCTTTTAAGTACACATGGTCGCCGTAAGTTAAACTGTGAGGGACGCCGCTAATGGCTCTAAATCCGCCTTCCTTTTTGTGTAGGGTGTGCAATAAATTATCGTGTTGTGTTTTTACCTTATTCAAATAAGCCGTTTTTCCGTATTGCCATTCAACAAACATATATGAACTAAAGGTGGCCATGCCTTCATTAATCCACATATCCTCTGGTGTTTCACAGGTAATTAAATCGCCCCACCAATGGTGAGATAATTCATGTGCCATTAAATCGGCTTCATAAGCCAAGTTGCCCAAGTAGGGTTTTGGATAGGTGATGTTTGTGGCATGCTCCATAGCACCACTGTTAAAGGGCACAACACAATAACCAAAACGGTTCCACTTATAAGGACCAAAATAATTTTCAAAGCCATGAATGCAATTGATCAAATTCACGAATCCGGTTTTCATACTGCTTGTGTCGGCTGCATTTGCAGCTAACCAAATGGGTTTGTTGCCACTTAACGTGTTCACATTCCAATTCACCTTAGCATAATTCCCTGCCAATGAAACACTGGCCAAATAACTTGGAATTTGTTCGTTTAAAACCCATTTGCGTGTGCGGATATTTCCACTCACAACATCCGACACCAATTGACCATTACAAAACGACCTACGTGCGCTATCACAGCGAATGTTGAATTCGTATTTGCTACGTTCAACAAAATTATCGAAACAAGGAAACCATGTGCGGCCGTAATTATGGGGCTTGGCGCCGAAACCAACACCCAGGTTATAGGCATATTCGGCGCCTTGTGAATTGTCAAAATAAAATCCACCCCAACCTGTTGCATCAATTTGTGGTTGTCCATGATAATAAACTGTTACTATGGAAGTATCGGTGATGTTTTTTAGCGCTGAAAAATTAATTCTGATAATGGTATCATTGTAATAAAACGATAGTGTCGTGTTGTTTTCTTTAACTGAATCAATCGTAAATTTTAATAAATCAAAACGTATATAATTTCTATTGTTGAGCTTAGGCGCAAAGCGTATTTGCGTATTTCCTTTCAATAGTTTATTACTTGAATTGCCAACTTCGAGGTTAATCGTGTATTTCAAAACATCAAAAGTATCACTGCGAAGATTTTCGGCGTTATAATACAGCGAAGTTTGTGTAAAACACTGCGAAACAAACAACATTAAAAAAAATTGAATGACGAACTTCATCTTAATAAAATTTATTTACCGTTAAATAATTTTTCACATAATCACTAACGCCTTCTTCAAGCGAAGTAAATGGCTGTTTGTACCCTGCAGAAATCAGTTTTTGCATATTGGCTTCTGTAAAATATTGGTACTTGTCGCGAATGTCAATTGGTGTATCGATAAATGTTATTTTGGCTTGCAAATTTAAAGCCTTGAATGTAGATTCTGCTAAATTCAAAAAAGTACGTGCTTTACCGCTTCCCAAATTATAAATGCCGCTTTTTACTTTTTCGTTCGCCAAAAACCAAATTACATCCACCACATCCTTAACATAAACAAAGTCGCGCAACTGTCCGCCATCTTTATATTCAGGCTTGTGTGAACGAAACAGTTTTACCTCTCCAACATTTTGAATTTGGTGAAAAGCATGGAATATAACCGAAGCCATTCTGCCTTTATGGTATTCATTCGGACCATACACATTAAAAAATTTCAAACCTTGCCATTGTGGTGGTTGTTCTTTTTGTAAAATGGCCCACTTATCGAAGTCGTTTTTACTGTCGCCGTATGGGTTCAATGGTTTCAGCAAATTTATTTTACTTTCATCATCATCATAGCCATATTCGCCTAAACCATATGTTGCCGCCGAAGATGCGTACACCAAAGGTATTTGGTGCATGCTGCAAAGCTTCCATATGGCTTTGGTATAATTTAAATTAAGTTCGTTAAATATGTTTACGTTAAACTCTGTAGTATCTGTTCTGGCGCCTATGTGAAGCACCAAATTAATTTCCTTATTGTTCTTCTCAAACCATTTGATAAATGCGTTGCGATCAATTTTTTTCACAAAACGTTTTTCATATAAATTATGATCCTTTTCTTGTTTTGAAAAATCATCCACCAAAATTAAATCATAAACCCCTTGTTGGTTAAATTTAGAAACCAAACAACTGCCTATAAAACCTGCCGAACCTGTAATTACTATCATAAATTATTGTTAGACAAATGTAGCTAAATTATTTTCCAGAATTTAATTCAGCCCGGCGCTTAATCTACCATTTTTGGCAATACATTTATGCGTAATTGTATGCATTTTCGTCTAATGCCAACAACTATTCAGCAAGCAGTTTTTACGGAAACGCCAAAATATTTGGCGTAATTTTTTGTTCGCCTAAATTCTTTAACTGATTCTAATCATTGGAATTGCTTTTACAAAAAAAAACACCCATCTTAGGTTCATGGAATTAAAACGTGTATTTGATATTCTGGATAAACTAAAAACTTATGCGCCAAAAGACAATCTCCTTAATGCGAAAGAAAATAAAAAATGGGAAAAATATTCTTTGAGCGATTTTGTGCACAATGCCAATTATGTAAGCGCCGGTCTATTGCATTTGGGTATTAATAAGGGCGATGCAATTGCCTTAATGGCCGGCAACATGCCGCAATGGAATTTTGTGGATTACGGTTCACAGCAAGTTGCCATGCCTTCAGTGCCAATTTTTCCAACCATAAACAACGATGATTTAAAATACATTTTAAACCACTGTGAGGCCAAAATCATATTCATTTCTGATAAGGCGGTATGTAAAAAAATTGACAGTTTAAGAAACGAATTGCCGTACTTAAAACACGTGTACAGTTTTAATAAAATAGACGGTGTTGCCTCTTTCGCCGAGTTTTTAGAAATGGGGAAACAATATTTAAATATTGGTCTAATTGACAAACTAAAACACAGCGTTCGAGAAGATGATTTATTAACCATTTTATATACTTCCGGCACAACAGGGCAGCCAAAAGGGGTAATGCTTTCACACAAAAATTTATTAAGCAATGTGTTGATTTGCCAAGATATTGCCCCATTTACGCCTGAGTGGCGCGCTTTGAGCTTTTTGCCTTTAAACCATGTTTATGAACGTTTTTTGAATACCTTGTATTTATTTCATGGCGTGAGTATTTTTTATGCCGAGAGTTTTGAAAGTATTGGTGAAAATTGTAGGGAAATTCACCCGCACATGTTTGTAGCCGTTCCACGTGTGCTCGAAAAGGTGCTTGATCGCATCACCAGCGCGGGAGAAAAACTAAGCGGATTTAAAAGGAAAATTTTTGATTGGAGCTTCAGTCTTGCTGAAAGATATGAATTAAATAATGCCAATGGACTATGGTATGAATTACAGCGCCGCATTTGCGACAAATTGGTTTACCAAAAATGGCGTGATGCAGTTGGTGGCGAAATAAAAATTATTGTGAGTGGCGGCGCAGCCATTAACCCGCGACTCGAACGTATTTTTACATGTGCAGGATTAAATTTATTGCAAGGCTACGGACTTACAGAAACTTGCGTGGTGGTTTCGGTTAATCGTTTGGAAGATAACAGGCGCATGTTTGGCTCGGTGGGCATGGTGATTGAAAATTCAGAAGTTAAACTTGCAGAGGAAGACGGCGAAATATTAATGAAAGGCCCAAGTTTAATGTTGGGTTATTATAAAAACGCTGAAGCCACTGCCGAGGTAATTGACAAAGAGGGGTGGTTTCACACCGGCGATGTAGGCATATTTGTAGAGAATAAATTTCTAAAAATTACAGATCGAAAAAAAGAAATTTTCAAAAATTCTGCCGGTAAATATATTTCGCCGGTAGCTATCGAAAACAAATTAAAAGAATGCAAATACATTGAACAATGTATGGTTGTTGGTGAAGGACAAAAATTCGTATCCGCCATCATTGTTGTTTCACTCAGCAGTTTTAAGGAATATTGCAATGACCATAAAATTGAATGGCTAGGTGATTTAGAAATGCCTGGGCATGAAGAATTAAAAAAATTAATCGACACACACGTTAAGAAAATCAACGCCGGTTTGGCTCCTTTTGAACAAGTAAAACGACACCAAATTATTCACTCGGTATGGAGCGTTGAAACAGGTGAAATCACACCAAAATTAAGCCTTCGCAGAAAGGTGATTGCACAAAAGCATTTAGGAATTATTCATAAAATTTTTGGAGAAGAAGTCTAGTTCAAACAAAACTGATCAACAACAAAATGTTATTCTATTGAATGAAACTGGTTCCTCTTAAAACTTTTTATTGATATTAAAGGGCTTGCTTGCCTTGGCAATTAAGGTTAATGTGGCATTGTACTTTGGTTGATCGTTCATCAAAGCCATGCCTTGCAATACCTCTTGGTCACTACCCAATGAAAATTCAATTCTGCCTTTTTGAAAATAATACCGAGAAACAATTTCTTCTTCCAAATACTTCTTGATAAGTTTTTTTTGTTTTTGTAAATCATTCTTTTTGATGATGTCTAGTTTATTCTTCAAAACCTCAAATTCGTTCTTAAATTCCTTAAAAGTGCTATCCTCTTCGGCATGCTTCTGCAAGGCATTGAGTTGAATTTCATCTTCACTTTGATAATTGTAATCTTTACTCTTTAAATAATTTGTAAAAACCACATACGCTTCATCATTTAGCGAAAACTTACTCAATGGTTCTATGTCTTTATGACTAAGGAAATAATCGGTGGCGTAATTAAAAATATGGTGTTTGTTAATGAGTGAAATCAACAAATTAAAACTGCGCTCATCCTTCGAAATAATATCCGGCATTACCCCCGCACCATCGTAAACTATTCTTCCTCCTTTTGTTTTAAATGCGGTGATTAAACTATCAGGTACTTTTTCAACGCGACCATCAGCACTTTTATTCGAATAATCCAAAGCTTGCACACATCTGCCGCTTGGTATATAATATTTTGCCACCGTAATTTTGATACTCGAATTGTAAATCAATGATTTTGTTTGTTGCACCAACCCTTTACCGTATGTGCGTTTACCGATAATTACCGCCCTGTCTAAATCTTGCAAGGCCCCACTTACAATTTCAGAAGCCGAAGCGGAATTTTCATCCACCAAAACCACCAAAGGCATCTCAGTATCTATCGCATTATTAACAGTTAAATAGGTTTTGTCCCAATCAGTCGTTTTCCCTTTTGTATAAACAACTTCTTGCCCTTTAGGCACAAAGAAATTTACTATGTTCACTGCCTCGTTTAAAAAACCGCCCAAATTACCGCGTAAATCCAAAATCAAATTTTTACACGACTTGCCTTTTAATTCTGTTAAAGCGTCTTTCACTTGATCGCTGCATCTTTCGGTGAAAGACATCAACTTGATATAACCCGTTTGAGAGTTTTCAAGCATGCCGTAATAGGGCACTGCTTTTGTTTTAATCTCTTCACGCACCAATGGAATTATTAGACTTTCCTTTTGACCCGCTTTAATAATTTTTAAAGTCAAGGAAGTGCCCGAAGTGCCTTTTAATAAATTGCTGATATCGTCGGTTTTTTTTCCAAGCACGTTGTTATTGTTTACACCAACAATTTGATCTCCTGCACGAATGCCTGCACGGAAAGCGGCAAAGCCTTCATAAGGCTCCGCAATCGTTATTTTCCCATCCACATCATTCACAGTTGCGCCAATACCGCCATATTCACCTGTTGTCATGTAACGGTAATCTTCAATATCATTTTCTGAATAATATACCGTGTAAGGATCCAAGGAATTTAACATCGCATCAATGCCCACTTTCATGAGTTTTCCGGGTTTGGTATCATCAACATAAGCAGCGTTAATTTCACGGTAAACCGAATTAAAAATGTCGAGATTCTTGCTTATTTCGAAGTAGTCGGGGGCAAAAGAAAAGAGACCGGCCAAAAAAGTAAGGCTTAAGATCAATATAAACTTCTTTTTGTGCTTAGAGAAAAGTGTCATTATTAGGTGTATTGGATTGAAAATCAGTCAAAAATACTTACAAATCGACAATTTAAGCCCATTATTTTGAAATTGTAAATTTTTGGCGCTTTTTTTCCTAACAAAATTCGATAATTATGTTAATTTTGCGGCCGAATTAATCCCGTAAGATTATGACTTCTGTTTTATAGGTCAGTACGTTGAGCAGGTTACTGATATTGTATCAAATGCTCAATTTCCCTCCCAAAACATTGTCCGGTCTACGGTTAAAATCAAAAGTATGAAGCTATCGATGTTTAAATTTAATCTGCCAAAGGAATTATTGGCAGAGTATCCTGCAAAAAGCCGTGAAGATGCGCGAATGATGGTGGTTGATCGTGCAACAGGAAAAATATCACACAAAAAATTTAAAGACATCATCAATTATTTCGACGACGGCGATGTTCTAATGTTAAACGACACCAAAGTGTTTCCTGCCCGCATGTATGGCAACAAGGAGAAAACCGGCGCAAAAATTGAAGTGTTTTTATTACGCGAATTAAATGCAGAAAGCCGTTTGTGGGATGTATTGGTTGATCCGGCCCGTAAAATTCGTATTGGCAACAAGTTATATTTTGGTGAAGACGACAGCTTAGTTGCTGAAGTAATTGACAACACCACCTCAAGGGGCCGTACTTTGCGTTTCTTGTACGATGGTTCATACGAAGAATTCCGTAAAATTTTATACGATTTAGGCGAAACACCGCTTCCTAAATATATTAAACGTCCGGCCGAACCCGAAGATACCGAACGTTACCAAACTGTGTTTGCAAAAAATGAAGGCGCCGTGGCTGCACCTACTGCAGGTTTGCACTTTAGCCGTGAGCTTTTAAAGAAATTAGAAATTAAAGGTGTGCAATTTGCGCCATTAACTTTGCACATTGGTTTAGGCACTTTCAGAACCGTTGAAGTAGAAGATTTAACCAAACACAAAACCGAAAGTGAAGAGGTTTTGATTTCGAGCGACACGTGTAAAATTGTAAATGCTGCCAAAGACAAAAAGAAAAAAGTTTGTGCCGTTGGAACAACTGTAATGCGTGCGATTGAAACTTCTGTATCTACAACCGGCCACTTAAATCCTTATGTGGGTTGGACCAATAAATTTATTTTCCCACCATACGATTTTAGCATTGCCAATTGTATGATTACCAATTTCCACATGCCTGAAAGCACACTCTTAATGATGGTAAGCGCTTTTGGCGGTTATGATTTGGTGACGAAAGCATACAAAGAAGCCATTAAAGAAAAATACCGTTTCTATTCTTATGGCGACGTGATGTTAATTTTATAATGCCCTAAATTACTAGTATTTAAAGGCCTTGCCATCGCGAGGCTTTTTTATTTTATGAAAGGGTGTCGCCACAAATTCGTAACTTGTAAGCACTATCATGTTATTTTATCTGAATCAATTTGAGCTCCATTTGCCTGAAAGCATCCTTAAAAGGGGCTTTCGATTATTTTGTCAGCAACATGTAAAAGAAATTGATCATAAAGGGCATTTTATAATTCAACAAAAACAAACAAAGCTTCAAATTAAAAACAACCAATTACAAAGCTTTACCTGTACTTGTGATTTATCAAACTACTGTGAGCATTTGGCGGCAGGTTTATTTTATTTGCAACAACAAAAATTAAATTTAGAGGAAGAATTATTTTTACCCGTTCGAAAAAACAGTGATAGCAAGCCTTTTAAAGATCAATTTGAGGCCTTGCAACAAATTATTTTTCGCGCGTCTCTTGTTGAGTTTTCTGAAAAAGGCAAGAAATCGGCCAATGCCTTTTATTATTTTGAAGCCTTTGTAAATTTACTCAGAAGTAATCTAAAAGCATTTCATGCGAAAGTGCCTTTACAACAAAATCAAATTGATGAATTGTTACATGTTTTAAAACATGCCACCCAATTAATCAAGATGAATGACCAAAAAGATTTGAGTGTGGAATGGTGTCTAGCGGTTTTTACTTTCTTTCAATATTTGCATGATTTCAGATTTTCAGGTGATGAAATAGCATTAATGCGAATTCAAGCTGGCGTTCAAACAGACTTGAGTAGCATTTATTCAAAAGGCTTAAACGCCAAACAAAAAAGCTTGTGGTTTAAGGCATTGCGCTTGAGTTTACAATCAAACAAACTAATTAAAAGCAAAGCCTTTTATTTTTTGGTGCCACGGTATTTACT
>JBAXXZ010000037.1:0-10162 GCA_037127575.1 Bacteroidota bacterium
TTACCGAACGTACCGAATAATCCACACGTTTACCCAATAAGTTTTGACGGAAACGACCTTGTTTACCTTTTAATGAATCAGATAATGATTTTAAAGGGCGGTTGCTATCAGTTTTAACAGCATTTGATTTACGCGAGTTATCAAACAATGAATCAACTGACTCTTGTAACATACGTTTTTCGTTACGTAAAATTACATCAGGCGCTTTAATTTCAATTAAACGCTTTAAACGGTTGTTACGAATAATAACACGACGGTATAAATCATTTAAATCAGAAGTAGCGAAACGACCACCATCTAATGGCACCAAAGGACGAAGTTCAGGGGGAATAACCGGTACAACTTTTACAATCATCCACTCAGGCTTATTCACCACGTTTTGATTCGCTTGTCTGAAGGCTTCAATTACTTGAAGGCGTTTAAGTGCTTCATTTTTACGCTGTTGAGATGTTTCGGTGTTCGCTTTATGGCGTAAATCGTAAGATAATTCATCCAAATTTAAGCGAGCCAATAAATCTTGCACAGCTTCGGCACCCATTTTAGCAACAAATTTATTTGGATCATGTTCATCTAATAAATTGTTTTCTTTTGGCAAGGCGTCTAAAATGTTGAGGTATTCTTCTTCTGTTAAGAAGTCCAAATAACTTACCCCATTTTCGATAGCAATACCTGCATTAATTACTACATAACGTTCGTAGTAAATAATCATGTCTAATTTCTTAGTTGGTAAGCCCAATAAGTAACCAATTTTATTAGGCAATGAGCGGAAATACCAAATGTGTGCAACAGGCACAACCAAGTTGATATGGCCCATGCGTTCGCGACGAACTTTCTTTTCTGTAACTTCAACACCGCAACGGTCGCAAACAATGCCTTTGTAGCGAATGCGCTTGTATTTACCGCAATGACATTCGTAATCTTTTACAGGACCAAAAATACGTTCGCAAAACAAACCATCTCTTTCAGGCTTGTAAGTACGGTAATTAATGGTTTCTGGTTTTAAAACCTCACCGCTTGAGCGACGCAGAATGATTTCAGGCGAAGCTAAACTGATGGTGATTTTTGAGAAATTTGATTTTTGTTTGTTATCTCTTCTTAACGCCATGTTAATTATGATGGTTTTTCGTTTGTGTAATTTTTTCTCACTCTTTTTTGTCATGCTGAGTTAGCGAAGCATGAATTCACTTGAAGCGATGCTTTATTCAAGCACCGCTTTAAGTGAAAAATTAGTCCATAGTAATATCCAAAGCCAAGCCTTTTAACTCATGGAGCAATACGTTGAATGATTCAGGTATGCCCGGAGTAGGAATGTTTTCACCTTTTACAATAGCTTCATAAGCTTTTGCACGTCCGGTTACATCATCCGACTTAACAGTTAATAATTCTTGTAACACATTGGCTGCACCGTATGCTTCCAAAGCCCAAACTTCCATCTCACCAAAACGCTGACCACCAAATTGTGCTTTACCGCCCAATGGTTGTTGTGTAATTAATGAGTAAGGTCCGATTGAACGTGCATGCATCTTATCATCCACCATGTGACCCAATTTAAGCATGTAAATGATACCTACAGTTGCAGGTTGATCAAAACGCTCACCGGTTCCACCATCGTACAAGTAAGTACGACCATATTGCGGTAAGCCTGCTTTTTTGGTGTATTCGTCAATTTGGTCAACGGTTGCACCATCAAAAATAGGGGTAGAGAACTTTAAACCTAACTTATCACCGGCCCAAGCCAATACTGTTTCATAAATCTGACCCAAGTTCATACGTGAAGGTACGCCCAATGGATTTAAAACGATATCAACAGGTGTGCCATCTTCTAAGAAAGGCATGTCTTCTTCTTTTACAATACGGGCTACAATACCTTTGTTACCGTGGCGACCCGCCATTTTATCACCCACTTTTAACTTGCGTTTTTGAGCAATATAAACTTTGGCCAATTGAACGATACCATTTGGTAATTCGTCACCTACTGTAATTTGGAATTTTTCGCGTTTGTATTTTCCTAAATAATCGTTGTATTGGATTAAGAAGTTGTGTAACAATCTTTCGATTTGTTCATTTTTATCTTTATCCGTTGTCCAGTTACCAGGATTTACTTCGCTATAGTCGATACGCTCCAATAATTTTTGAGTGAATTTGGTACCGCGAGGTACAACTTCTTCACCTAAAATATTGGTAACGCCTTGTGAAGTACGACCATTAACTAACACGAATAATTTATCAACCAATTTTAATTTTAAGTTGTAATTATTTTTTTCGTAGTCAGAATCAAGTTTTTCAACCAATGGTTTTTCTTCTGCTTTTGCTTTTTTGTCTTTAATTACGCGAGAGAATAATTTTTTATCAACGATAACACCTTTGATGGATGGAGAAACACGCAAAGAAGCATCTTTCACATCGCCGGCTTTATCACCAAAAATGGCACGTAATAATTTTTCTTCCGGTGAAGGATCGGTTTCGCCTTTAGGCGTAATTTTACCAATCAAAATATCACCTTCTTTTACATCAGCACCAATGCGAATAATCCCTTTTTCGTCTAAGTCCTTTGTGGCATCTTCGCTCACATTTGGAATATCAGGCGTTAATTCTTCCATACCACGTTTGGTATCGCGAACTTCTAAAGTATATTCATCAATGTGGATAGACGTGAAAATATCATCACGAACAATTCTTTCATTAATTACGATTGCATCTTCAAAGTTGTAACCTTTCCATGGCATAAAAGCCACTTTTAAGTTACGGCCTAATGCTAATTCACCTTCTTGCGTAGCATAACCATCGCACAATACCTGACCTCTTGATACTTTATCACCTTTCTTTACGATAGGTTTTAAGTTCATGGTTGTACTTTGGTTGGTTTTTTGGAATTTGGTGAGTTTATAAGCTTTTACGTCGCCTTCGAAGCTAACCAATTTCTCTTCTTCGTTGCGGTTGTAACGGATCACGATTTCGCGTGCATCAACGTATTCAACCACACCTTCGCCTTCAGCATTAATTAACACGCGGCTATCTTCAGCAACACGTGCTTCAATACCGGTACCAACAATAGGTGCTTGTGGACGTAATAAAGGAACAGCTTGACGTTGCATGTTCGAACCCATTAAGGCACGGTTGGCATCATCATGTTCCAAGAAAGGAATTAAAGAAGCAGCGATTGATGCAATTTGATTTGGCGCAATGTCCATCAAATGCACTTTTTCAGGCTCTATAATAGGGAAATCACCTTCGTAACGTGCAGTTACTTTTTTGGTTTTAATATTTCCTTTATCATCTAAATCAACGTTTGCTTGCGCAATATTTTTTTGATCTTCTTCTTCAGCAGTTAAGTAGGTAATTGGTTTGTTGATATCCAATCTACCACTGGTAACGCTGCGGTAAGGGGTTTCAATGAAACCTAACTTGTTCACTTTGGCGTAAACACACAAAGATGAAATTAAACCGATGTTTGGACCTTCAGGTGTTTCGATGGTACACAAACGACCGTAGTGGGTGTAGTGAACGTCACGTACCTCAAAGCCTGCGCGTTCGCGACTTAAACCACCAGGCCCGAGTGCCGATAAACGACGCTTATGGGTAATTTCAGACAATGGATTGGTTTGATCCATGAACTGAGATAACTGGTTGGTTCCAAAGAAAGAGTTAATAACAGAACTTAAAGTTTTTGCATTGATTAAGTCGGTAGGCGTAAATACCTCGTTGTCGCGCACATTCATGCGTTCGCGAATGGTACGTGCCATACGGGCTAAACCAACACCAAATTGAGAATATAATTGTTCGCCAACAGTACGAACGCGACGGTTCGACAAGTGATCGATATCATCAACGTCTGTTTTTGAATTGATTAATTCAATCAGATATTTAATAATTAAGATCATGTCTTCCTTCGTTAACACACGAATTTCAGCAGGGATATTTAATCCTAACTTTTTATTGATGCGGTAACGACCAACTTCGCCTAAATCGTAACGTTTATCGGAGAAAAATAATTTATCGATAACACCGCGCGCTGTTTCTTCATCAGGTGGTTCGGCGTTACGTAATAAGCGATAGATAAATTCAATGGCTTCTTTTTCAGAATTGGTTGAATCTTTTTGTAGGGTGTTGTAGATGATCGCAAAATCAGCTGTATTAACATCTTGTTTGTGCAAGATGATTGATTTTACGCCTGCGTCAACGATGATGTCGATGTGTTCATCTTCCAACAATGTTTCGCGGTCTAACACCACTTCATTTCTTTCAATGGATACTACTTCTCCGGTATCTTCATCTACGAAATCTTCTAACCAAGTTTTTAAAACACGGGCGGCCAATTTACGACCCACTTCGCGTTTAAGACCGGCTTTACTTACTTTCACCTCATCGGCCAAACCAAAAATTTCGAGAATTTGTTTATCGCTCTCAAAACCGATGGCACGAAGTAGGGTGGTAACCGGAAGTTTTTTCTTACGATCGATATAGGCATACATGACATTATTGATGTCAGTAGCGAACTCAATCCAGCTGCCTTTAAATGGTATAACACGGGCGCTGTAAAGCTTTGTTCCGTTAGCGTGTCGGCTTTGGCCGAAGAACACACCCGGAGAACGGTGTAATTGAGAAACAATCACACGTTCGGCACCGTTTATAATAAAAGAACCTTTAGGCGACATGTAAGGAATGGTTCCTAGGTACACATCTTGCATAATTGGTTCAAAATCTTCGTGTTCAGGATCGGTACAATAAAGGTACAATTTGGCCTTTAAAGGTACAGAATAGGTTAAACCGCGTTCGATACACTCATCAATGGCGTAGCGAGGCGGGTCAATGTAATAATCCTTAAATTCCAGCACGAAATTGTTGCGCGCATCAGAAATTGGGAAATTCTCGGCAAACACCTTGAATAAGCCTTCTTTTTTACGGTTTTCAGGTGTTGTTTCGAGTTGGAAAAAATCCTGGAAGGATTTTAACTGAATATCAAGAAAATCTGGATACTCGATTGGAAATTTGTTTGACGAGAAATTAACTCGTTTTAAATTTTTTGTACTTGCAGCCAATGTAAATTAGTTATTACGTTAATACAATTATGACTTAATTAGTTCCGGCTATTTTATTAAAAAAGGGTTGAATAACCGCCATATTGATTGTAACAATATGGCGGTATTTCATTTTGGCTACCCAAAAATTGTTTTGGTGAATTACTTCACTTCAACTTTAGCACCAGCATCTTCTAAAGCTTTTCTAATTGCTTCAGCTTCTTCTTTGCCAATACCTTCTTTTACTGCTTTTGGAGCACCGTCAACTAAATCTTTTGCTTCTTTTAAGCCTAAACCTGTTAAGTCTTTTACAACTTTCACAACACCTAATTTAGCAGCACCTGCTTCTTTAAGAATTACATCAAAAGTTGTTTTAACTGCTGCGGCTTCTGCGCCACCGCCACCTGCTACAACTACTGCTGCTGCAGCCGGTTCGATACCGTATTGGTCTTTTAATACAGTTGCTAATTCCTGTACTTCTTTTACTGTTAAGCTTACTAATGATTCAGCGATTGCCTTTATATCTGCCATTTTAATTAATTTTTAATTTGTTTTTTTATTTATTTGTTTAATTGCGATGAAGCGATGTTTTCCTTCATCAGATTGTTTTTTAACAGTTATGCTGCAGCGTCTTCGCTACCGCTTTTGTTTTCTAAAGCACCCAATACGCGTTTAATTGGAGATTGTAATAACATAATTACATCAGCAATTAATTCGTTTTTAGATTTCAGACCAACCAAGGCATCCAATTGCGAATCGCCCAAGAAAATCATTTCTTCAACGTAAGCACCCTTTAAAGCGGGCTTTTTATCAGCTTTACGGAATTCTTTGATCACCTTAGCCGGTGCATTTGAAATATCGGTAAACATTAAGGCTGTTTCGCCTTTTAAAGCAGGAATTAACTCGGCTAAACGACTGTCGTTAGCACGTTCAATGGCCTTTTTTAATAAGGTATTTTTAACAACAGTTACAGAGATTTTTTTCTCGAAACATTGTTTACGAAAAGCGTTAACTTTTTCAACTGTTAAGGTTGAACAATCTGCTAAATAGATTTTATCGTTGGCATTTAATTTTTCAACCAACGCTTCAATCACCTGTGTTTTTTCGGTTTTATTCATTTTTTAGCAGTGTTTTAGGTAAATAATTTAGGATCAATTGTAATACCTGCACTCATGGTTGAACTCATGGTTACTGATTTTACATATGTACCTTTTGCGCTAGAAGGCTTTAATTTAACAATGGTTTGTAATAATTCTTGCGCGTTTTCAGCAATTTTGTTTGCATCAAAAGATGCTTTGCCGATGCCTGCGTGAATAATACCAGCCTTGTCAACTTTAAAGTCGATTTTACCGCCTTTTGAGTCTTGAACAGCCTTACCAACATCCATGGTTACGGTACCTGTTTTAGGATTTGGCATTAAACCACGAGGGCCTAATACACGACCTAAAGCACCTACTTTACCCATTACTGAAGGCATGGTGATAATTACATCTACATCTGTCCATCCACCCTTGATTTTTTCAATGTATTCGTCTAATCCAACGAAGTCGGCACCTGCTGCTTTTGCTTCTGCTTCCTTATCAGGAGTTACAATCGCCAAAACACGCAAGGTTTTACCTGTACCGTGAGGTAAGGTAACGGTACCGCGCACCATTTGATTAGCTTTACGTGGGTCAACTCCTAAACGGATCGCGAGATCCACAGAGGCATCAAATTTAGTGGTTGTGATTTCTTTCACAATCTTTGACGCGTCTGCAACGGAGTAATGCTTGCTAGCGTCGTATTTGCCGATAGCTGCTTTTCTTTTTTTAGTCAACGTTGCCATTTGTTAAGCTTTGTTTTTTTATTGCCATGAAGCAGAAGCTAGTTCGCTTCATGACGAGATTAATAATTGATTAATAAGGTTTTTCACCACTAACGGTAACACCCATACTGCGTGCTGTACCAATCACCATGTTCATTGCTGATTCAATTGTAAAACAGTTCATGTCAACAATTTTATCTTCTGCAATTTTGCGAACTTGGTCCCAAGTTAATGAGCCCACTTTCTTACGATTGCTGGTAGCCGAACCGGCTTTAATTTTAGCATGCTCCATAATTTGGATTGCAACCGGTGGACGTTTGATAACGAAATCAAACGACTTATCGGTATAAACATTAATCATTACAGGCAACACTTTTCCGGCACTTTCTTGGGTGCGGGCGTTGAACTGTTTACAGAACTCCATGATGTTTACACCTTTGGCACCTAATGCAGGACCAATAGGAGGCGAGGGGTTAGCAGCTCCACCTTTAATTTGCAATTTTACAATTGCCGATAACTCTTTTGCCATTTTATTGTTTGTTTATTTGTTTATTGTGGTTTTTCGCCTGAGCTCCGATAACTATCAGAGTACTTTGAGTTGGAAGCAGCAAAGCACCTCAGTTGGCTAATTCACCATCAATTTCTTTAATTATTCAATTTCTACTTCACCAAAGTTTAATTCAACCGGTGTTTTACGTCCAAATATTTTTACTGTTACTTTAATCTTGCGTTTATCTTCCATCACTTCTTCAATTACGCCATTGAAGCCGTTGAAAGGACCATTGATTACTTTTACTGATTCACCCACTGTATAATTGGTGGTGATTGTACCTTCGCTTTCAACCAATTCATCTACTTTGCCTAAAATGCGGTTTACTTCGCTTAGGCGCATTGGAACAGGGTTTCCGCCTTTGGTTTCACCCAAAAAACCGATTACACCAGTAATGTTTTTAATGACGTGAGGTACTTCGCCTGCTAAATTGGCTTCTATCAGCACATAGCCTGGGTAAAACGAACGTTCTTTTGTGGTCTTTTTCCCGTTTCTGATTTGGATTACTTTTTCAGTAGGAATAAGCACTTGCGACACGTAATCGTTTAACTTTAAACGTGTAATTTCAACTTCAATATATTGTTTTACCTTTTTCTCTTGCCCACTGATAGCACGTACTACGTACCATTTTTTGCTTAAGTTGTCGGTTTTAACTAATTCTGCCATTTTATAATAATTTTAAACCCTGATTATTTAATCATTTCGTATGCTTGTTTCATCAATACTTCAAAAATGAAGTCCATTGAAAACACAACCAAGGCAATAATTACTGATGAAATCATTACAACAATTGCGCTGCTTTGCAATTCAGGCCATGTTGGCCAGCTTACTTTGTTTAGCAGTTCGTTTTTTGTTTCTGAAAGATAGGTGCCTATTTTGCTCATTTTAATTTCTAATTAACGTTTCTTATTTTAGTTTTTGGTTTTTGTTTGAACCTTAAACTATCTCTTCGCACGGGCGGAGAGATTCGAACTCCCATCTGCGGTTTTGGAGACCGTAATTCTACCCTTGAACTACGCCCGTAATTTGTGAATTTTTAACGCTTTTAAAGCCCGACTAAAAATGGCAAAATGGCACCCGGTTATGGGAGCCATTTCGCCTATATTTACGACTATGGCTTAGTCTAAAATTTCAGTTACTTGACCAGCACCTACGGTACGTCCACCTTCGCGGATAGCGAAACGTAAACCTTTGTCCATTGCGATAGCATTAATCAAGTTTACAGTAATTGTTACGTTATCACCAGGTAAAACCATTTCGCGGCCTGCTTCTAATTCAATTTCACCGGTTACATCGGTTGTACGGAAATAGAATTGAGGACGGTATTTGTTTTGGAATGGCGTGTGACGACCACCTTCTTCTTTTTTCAAGATGTACACTTCAGCTTTGAACTTGGTGTGAGGCTTTACTGAACCTGGTTTGCAAATTACCATTCCGCGTTTAATATCTTTTTTCTCGATACCACGTAATAATAAACCTACATTATCTCCAGCTTCACCGTAATCTAAAATTTTACGGAACATCTCAACACCTGTAATAGTAGAAGTTAAGTTTTCAGCACCCATACCGATAATTTGAACCGGATCTGCAGTGTTGATTGTACCGGTTTCGATACGGCCTGTAGCTACAGTACCACGACCAGTAATAGTGAACACGTCTTCAACCGGCATCAAAAATGGCTTATCTTTTTCGCGTGGAGGAATTGGAATGTGGCTATCCACTGCATCCATTAATTCCATAATTTTATCAACCCATTTTGGATCGTTGTTTAATCCACCTAAAGCAGAACCACGAATGATTGGTGTATTATCACCGTCAAATTTATAGAATGTTAATAATTCACGAATTTCCATTTCAACTAAGTCTAATAACTCAAGGTCATCAACCATGTCTACTTTATTCATAAAAACAACCAATTTAGGCACACCAACTTGACGCGCTAATAAGATGTGTTCACGTGTTTGAGGCATAGGTCCATCAGTTGCTGCTACTACTAAAATAGCACCATCCATTTGGGCTGCACCTGTAACCATGTTTTTAACGTAGTCAGCGTGACCCGGACAGTCAACGTGTGCGTAGTGACGGTTAGCCGTAGCATACTCAACGTGTGAAGTATTAATTGTGATACCGCGTTCTTTTTCTTCAGGAGCATTGTCAATTGAAGAGAAATCACGGATTTCGCATAAGCCTTTAGATGCTAATACGGTTGTAATTGCTGCAGTTAAGGTAGTTTTACCGTGATCTACGTGACCAATTGTTCCAATGTTTACGTGTGGTTTGGAACGGTCGAATTTTTCTTTTGCCATAGTTGTTATTGTTTAATTGTATTATTTATTTTTTCTATTTGTTTTTTTAAATAAAGAGTATCCTGTGAGGGATTTTCTTTTTTTTGAGCTGTTGAGCAGGATTGAACTGCCGACCTCTTCCTTACCAAGGAAGTGCTCTACCACTGAGCTACAACAGCTTATAAGTAATTGTAAATTCCTCTACAATCTGCTCAAAATTTCAATCTTTTAATGAACGACCCACCACACATGCCAAAAGTCCCTCTGTTTGGGACTTTCAAAAACTTTTAAGCCGAATCATCAAGCCGTATTTTGTTTTTGTTGCCTCTGTAGGCGTATTTTTCAACTTCACTTAACCTAACACTAAACCCGTTTCAGTGTTTTTTGTTGAGATGATAAAACATCCAACGTAATTTCATTTTTAGTAGAGCGGAAGAAAGTTTTTCCCGATGCATCGGGAGAAATCTCAATTCGTCTCTCAGTCTTTTGAGCGGAAGACGGGTCT
>JBAXXZ010000038.1:0-9848 GCA_037127575.1 Bacteroidota bacterium
ATTACATACTTTACGTGCTGACATTGATTACGCCGTAGCTGAAGCTCACACTTCATATGGTCGTATTGGTGTTAAAGTTTGGATTTGTCGCGGTGAAGTTTTCGGTAAACGTGATTTATCTCCAAATGCGGGCTTATTAAAGGAAAAGAGCACCGGTGGCGGTGGTGAAAGAAGAGATACCGATCGTCCGAAATTTGGCGGTAAAAAAAGAAGTAGAAAAGAAGATAAATAGTGAAGCGGAATATCCCGATTTAGTTTGGGAGCTTCAAAATTATAACAAGAAAAAAATTTAAGTCATGTTACAACCAAAAAGATCTAAATATAGAAAGTCCCACAAAATGAAAATTAAAGGCGACGCAAAGCGTGGTTATGAATTAGCATTTGGTTCTTTCGGAATTAAAGCAATGGACGAGTGCCGTATGACAGCGCGTCAAATTGAGGCTGCCCGTGTTGCCATTACGCGTTTTATGAAGCGTGAAGGACAAGTATGGATCCGTATTTTCCCTGACCGTCCGGTTACTTCAAAACCAGCTGAGGTACGTATGGGTAAAGGTAAAGGTGCGCCTGAATATTGGATGGCACCTGTAAAACGTGGTCGTATTTTGTTTGAAGCAGAAGGCGTTCCATTAGCAGTTGCAAAAGAAGCATTGCGCTTAGCGGCACAAAAATTACCTGTAGTTACAAAATTTATTGTACGCAGAGATTATGTAGAACCGCAAGCGTAATTAGGTTTACAGCCTAATTAAAGGGGGAGAATTATTAAACATTTTTAATTAAACCGTTACTTTAATTAAAAGAAAACCAAGGTGCATAAAGCATCTAAAACAAAAAAAAGACAAATGGCAAACAATGAAATAAAAGGTTTATCGGATCAAGAATTACTTGATAAGATAAAGGAAGAAAAAGCCGGTTTAAACAAAATGACGTTAAATCACACGATTTCGCCATTGGAAAATCCGTCTAAAATCCGAATCAGTCGCAGACATATTGCAAAAATGCAGACTGAAGTTAGTAACCGCAAAAAAGCATCTAAATAATAATTGCTTTAAACCATGGAAAGAAATTTAAGAAAAGAAAAAGTAGGTGTCGTAAAAAGTAACAAGATGGATAAAAGCATCGTTGTATCTGTAATGCGTAAAGTAAAACACCCTAAGTACGGTAAGTTTGTAAACAAAACAAGCACCTTTGTGGCTCATGATGAAAAGAATGAGTGCAGCATTGGCGACACCGTAAGAATTGCAGAAACTCGCCCATTAAGCAAAACCAAAAATTGGCGCTTAGTAGCAGTACTTGAAAAAGTTAAATAAGATTGTTAATCGATTAAGACTATTTTAAAATGATACAAAATGAATCAAGATTAAGCGTAGCAGATAACAGTGGCGCTAAAGAAGTGTTGGTTATCCGTGTGTTAGGCGGTACTAAGAAACGTTACGCTTCAATTGGCGATAAGGTTGTAGTAACTGTTAAGCACGCCATGCCTAGCGGAAACATAAAAAAGGGTACAGTGAGTAAAGCTGTGATTGTTAGAACGAGGAAGGAAATCAGCAGACCTGATGGATCATATATTCGTTTTGACGACAATGCGGTTGTGCTTTTAAATGCCACAGACGAAATCAGAGGAACCCGTATTTTTGGTCCGGTTGCTCGCGAGTTACGTGATAAGCAATTTATGAAGATTATTTCATTAGCACCTGAAGTGCTATAACATTAAAGAAAAAGAACAATGTCAAAAATAAAATTAAAAAAAGGCGATACAGTGAAGGTAATTTCAGGGGAGTCGAAAGGCCAATCCGGTAAAATTATCAGTATCGATGTACAAAAATCACGTGCCTTGGTTGAAGGTGTTAATTTAATTAGCAAAAGCGAAAAACCGAATGCTAAAAACACCAACGGCGGTATTGTGAAGAAAGAAGGCCCGATTCACATTTCTAACTTAATGTTTTTAGAAGGTGGTAAGGGAGTAAGATTAGGACGTAAAATTAACGAGAAAACGCAAAAATTAGAGCGTATTTCTTCTAAAACTAAGGAGGCAGTTAAATAATGGCAACAACAACTTATCAACCTCGTTTAAAAGGTAAATATTCGGCAGAAGTAATTCCTGCCTTGCAAAAACAATTTCAGTACTCATCACCGATGCAGGTACCTAAATTGCAAAAAATTTGTATCAACCAAGGTATTGGTGATGCTGTATCTGACAAGAAAATGATTGAGTCGGCAATAAAAGAAATGTCGACCATTACCGGTCAAAAGGCAGTGCCAACTTATTCAACCAAAGATATTTCGAATTTCAAATTACGTAAAGGGGTAGCCATTGGGGTGAGAGTAACTTTGCGTGGTGATAAAATGTATGAATTTTTGGATCGTTTAATTGCTTCGGCTTTACCACGTATTCGTGATTTTAAAGGTGTTAACGATAAAGGTTTTGATGGTAGAGGCAATTACACTTTGGGTGTAACTGAGCAAATCATTTTCCCTGAAATTGACATTGATAAAGTGAGCAAGATTCAAGGCATGGATATTACTTTTGTAACATCAGCCGGCACGGACAAAGAAGCGCATGCATTATTAACTGAATTTGGTATTCCATTTAAAAAGAAACAAGCATAAACAATGGCAAAAGAATCAATGAAGGCCCGTGAGGTCAAGCGTAAAAAATTAGTTGAAAAGTATGCTGCGAAGCGTGAAGAGCTTAAGAAGGCCGGCGATTCAGTTGGTTTACAAAAGTTACCACGTAACTCATCAAAAGTACGTGTGCGTAACCGTTGTAATTTAACCGGCCGTCCGCGTGGTTACATGCGTGATTTTGGCGTTAGCCGTGTTACTTTCCGTGAGATGGTTCTTTTCGGATTGATACCGGGCTTAACGAAATCAAGCTGGTAAACTAAAATAATATTGTAGGTTGGGAAATTAGTTGTATATTTGCCCCCTCAAAAAATAAATAAATAATTGTTTCATATAATTATTTCTTGCCGGGAAGTCCGGATGTGGAAGTAACATATAAACTTAAAAAAATGACAGACACAATAGCAGATTACCTTACGCGCCTAAGAAATGCGATTAAGGCCAACCACCGCATCGTAGAAGTTCCTGCTTCTAATTTAAAGAAAGAGATTACTAAAATCTTATTCGAAAAAGGTTACATTTTAAACTACAAGTTTGAAGAAACCGAAAACAAACAAGGCTCGATAAAAATCGCCTTGAAGTATCATCCGGTAACAAAATTATCCGCTATTCGTTCACTCGATCGCGTGTCTTCACCAGGTTTACGTAAGTACTCGGGTGTAACTAAGATGCCTAGAGTATTAAATGGATTAGGAATTGCCATCGTTTCAACTTCTAAAGGTGTAATTACCGATAAAGAAGCCAAGAAAATGAATGTAGGTGGTGAAGTTTTATGTTACGTATCATAATTTAGAGGAGGAAACAGACATGTCACGTATAGGAAAATTACCGATAGCATTACCTCAAGGGGTTGAATTTAAAAATGAAAACGGAATAGTAACCATTAAAGGTACTAAAGGTGCATTAACTCAAAAGGTTGATACAGATATTCAAGTTGCATTAGAGGAGGGGCACATTATTGTGAGCCGCCCAACTGATCAAAAAAGACATAAAGCATTACATGGTTTATACCGTTCATTGCTAGCCAATATGGTAAAAGGTGTTAGCGAGGGTTACAAAACCGAACAGGAATTAGTAGGTGTAGGTTACCGTGCTGCAAACAAAGGACAAATGTTGGAATTATCTTTAGGATATTCACACAACATTTCGTTTGAATTACCGGTTGAAATTAAAGTAACCACCACCAATGAAAAAGGTCAAAATCCGAAAGTTATTTTGGAAAGCGCCGATAAGCAATTGATTGGCTTGGTAGCTGCAAAAATCAGAAGCTTACGTAAACCTGAGCCATACAAAGGAAAAGGTATTAAGTTTAGCGGTGAGGTATTAAGGAGAAAAGCCGGAAAATCGGCATCTAAAAAATAAGGCATAGATTCGTTCGGCCGAAAAAGAAGATAAAATAAGTATAAATCATCTTTAAAAACTAGAAAAGATGGCAGTTAAGAAACAAGAAAGAAGAAACAAGATTAAATTAAAACTTCGCAAAACCATTAATGGCACTGCGCAATCACCTCGATTGAGTGTATACCGCAGCAATGCTGAGATTTACGCGCAATTAATTGATGATAAAGGAGGAAAAACTTTATTGGCAGTTGGTTCGGTTGACAAATCGATTAACGGTGTGAAGGTAAATAAAATAGAAAAAGCCAAATTAGTTGGAAAATTAATTGCTGAGAAAGCAGTTGCAACCGGAATTACTTCAGTAGTTTTTGACAGCAATGGGTTTTTATATCATGGTAGAATTAAGTCGTTAGCCGATGGTGCTCGCGAAGGAGGTTTAAAATTCTAAAAACGTATTAAGATGTCAAAAGAAGTAGTTAAGCGCGTTAAATCGAGCGAAATAGAATTAAAAGATAAATTAGTAGCCATTCAACGTGTTACTAAAGTAACCAAGGGCGGTCGCCATTTTAGTTTCTCTGCCATTGTGGTAGTAGGAAATGAAAAAGGTGTGATTGGCCAAGGTTTGGGTAAAGCCAATGAAGTAACTGATGCCATTACAAAGGGCATTGAAGATGCTAAAAAGAGTTTGGTGAAAGTGCCTGTACTAAATGGTACTGTGCCACATCCACAAGAAGGTAAATTTGGAGGTGCCCGTGTGTTTTTAAAGCCGGCTGCTCATGGTACTGGTGTAATTGCCGGTGGTGCGATGCGTGCAGTTTTAGAAAGTGTTGGTGTAACCGATGTATTGGCTAAATCAAAAGGTTCAAGTAATCCTCATAACGTAGTGAAAGCTACTTTGGATGCTTTGATGAAAATGCGTGATCCTATCACCATTGCTCAACAAAGAGGTATTAAGTTAGCAAATGTGTTTAACGGTTAAAAAGGTTTATGAAAAAGGTAAGATTAACATTAACAAAAAGTATGGCAAAGCGCACGCCAAGCCAAAAGGCCACCGTTGTGGCATTGGGTTTAGGTAAAACGCATAGTTCAGTTGAAAAGGACGTAAGTGCTTCAATTGAAGGCATGATTAACAAAGTAAAACACGTATTAAAGGTCGAACAAATATAATAGGCATTCAATGAAATTAAATGAATTAAAACCTGCACAAGGTTCTGTAAAAACAAATTATCGTCGTGGTCGCGGACAAGGTTCGGGTGGCGGCGGTACCGCTACACGCGGTCACAAGGGTGCACAATCGCGTTCAGGTCACTCTAGCAAGAGAGGTTTTGAAGGTGGTCAAATGCCTTTGCAAAGACGTTTACCAAAATTTGGTTTCAAAAACATCAATCGCATTGAGCACCATGGGATTAACTTGGATGCTATTCAAACATTGATTGATAAAACGAACGTTACTGAAATTAATTTTGATGTTTTAGTAAGCAATGGCATGGCCCACAAGAATGATTTGGTAAAGATCATGGGTCGTGGAGAATTAAAATCAAAAGTTAACATTAACATTCATGCCTTTACAGCTTCAGCAAAAAAAGCTATTGAAGAAAAAGGCGGCATCGCAACTGAGACAAAATAAACTATGAAACGTTTTTTTGATACACTTCGCAATATCTGGACCATAGAAGAACTAAGGCAACGTATTATTGTAACCTTGGGTTTGGTTTTGATATACCGCTTAGGTTCATATGTAGTACTTCCGGGTGTCAATATTGAGGCACTAAGTGCAGCTCGCAACGATAGCCAAAATGGTGGTATTGTTGGTTTGATTAATATGTTTGCCGGTGGTGCCTTTTTAAGGGCTTCCATTTTTGGTTTGGGTATTATGCCTTATATCACGGCGTCTATTATTATTCAATTATTGGGTATGGCTGTGCCTTATTTTCAAAAGCTGCAACGCGAAGGCGAGAGTGGCCGTAAGAAAATTAATCAGTACACCCGTTTATTAACCATTGCAGTAACTGCGGTTCAAGCCCCTGGTTATATTGCTTCGATTAAATCTACTGCGCCTAATGCGTTTTTAGATTTATCAAGTATGTGGTGGATTCAATCGATCTTTATTCTAGTAACCGGTACCATGTTTGTAATGTGGTTGGGGGAAAGAATTACTGATAAAGGATTGGGTAATGGTATTTCATTGATTATTATGATTGGTATTATCAGCCGTTTGCCTTTTGCTTTCTTATCGGAAGTAAAATCTAGAACAGCAGGTAACGGTGGTTTAATTATCTTTTTGATTGAATTGGTGATTTTATTAATGGTGATTGTAGGCAGTATTTTACTGGTGCAAGGCACCCGAAGAATACCGGTGCAATTTGCCAAGAAAATTGTTGGTAACAAGCAATACGGTGGTGTTCGTCAATACATTCCATTAAAAGTGAATGCAGCAGGTGTAATGCCAATTATCTTTGCGCAAGCCATTATGTTTATTCCAGCTGCAATTGCAGGTTTTTCGAATAGCAGTTCAGGTATATTTTCGGAGCGTTACGGTTTTTGGTATAACACCATTTTCGCAACATTAATTATTTTGTTTACGTATTTCTACACGGCTATTATGGTTAATCCGAATCAATTGGCTGATGATATGAAACGTAACGGTGGTTTTATTCCGGGTGTGAAGCCTGGTAAGAAAACAGCTGAGTTTATTGATCAAGTGATGAGTAGAATTACTTTACCGGGTTCAATTTTCTTGGCCGGTGTAGCGATAATGCCTGCATTTGCTCAAAAGTTGGGTATTAACAGTGCCTTTGCTGATTTTTATGGTGGAACTTCATTGTTGATTTTGGTGGGTGTCGTTTTGGATACTTTGCAACAGATTGAAACATATTTATTGAACCGTCATTATGATGGATTAATGAAGACAGGTAGGATTAAGGGTAGGGGAGCAAACGCCATGATGGTGCAACAAGGATAAAAAATTAGATGGCTAAACAATCGAATATTGAAATAGACGGCACAATAGTGGAGGCGCTAAGCAATGCGATGTTTAGAGTGGAGTTAGAGAACGGGCATATTGTAACGGCGCATATTTCAGGAAAAATGAGAATGCACTACATTAAAATTTTGCCAGGCGATAAAGTGAAGTTGGAAATGAGTCCATACGATTTAACAAAAGCAAGGATTACGTTTAGATATAAATAAGGGTTTCGACTACGCTCAGCCTAACATAAGAGAGTGGTAAAAAATTTAAGAATTAGTAAAAACAAAAGACATGAAAGTCAGAGCATCCATAAAGAAAAGAAGCGTTGATTGCAAAATCGTTCGCCGTAAAGGTAAGTTGTACGTAATCAACAAAAAGAACCCGAAATTCAAACAAAGACAAAAGTAATTTTTATCTTTGCAAACATTTTTTAAAAAATTATACATAAAATAAATGGCACGTATAGCAGGTATTGATTTACCGAAAAACAAAAGGGGCGTAATAGGTTTAACCTATATTTACGGCATTGGAAAAAGCAGATCCGCAAAAATTTTAGCGGAAGCCGGTATTCACGAAGACAAAAAAGTAAGTGAGTGGACAGATGATGAGCAAAACGCCATCCGTTCATTGATTAACAACAACTTCAAAATTGAAGGTGCTTTAAGATCGGAAGTGCAGTTAAACATTAAACGTTTAACCGACATCAACAGTTACCGTGGTATTCGTCACCGTAACAGTTTACCGGTTCGTGGTCAACGTTCAAAAACCAATGCACGTACACGTAAGGGTAAACGTAAGACAATTGCTAACAAGAAAATGGCAACTAAATAATAAATTATAAATGATAAATTTTAAATGTTGAATGATGGCATTTAAAGTTTATAATTAAAATTCAAAATAACAAAAATGGCAAAACAACCAACAGCAGCCAATAACGCTAAAGCAAATACACGTAAGCGTACTGTAAAAGTAGAAGCTACAGGCGAAGCGCATATTAATGCTACATTCAATAACATTATCATTTCATTAACCAACACTGCCGGTCAAGTTATTTCTTGGAGCAGTGCCGGTAAAATGGGATTTAGAGGTTCTAAGAAAAATACCCCGTATGCAGCGCAAATGGCTGCTTCAGATTGCAGCAAAGTTGCTTTTGAAGCCGGTTTACGCAAAGTAAAAGTATATGTAAAAGGTCCGGGTGGTGGAAGAGAGAGCGCCATCAGAACAATTGCTTCTTCAGGCATTGAAGTGTCGGAAATTATGGATATTACGCCAATTCCACACAATGGTTGTCGTCCTCCAAAACGTCGTAGAGTTTAATAAGAAGCCGGTCCCGACTTGTTGTCGGGATTAGGAGTTACAGATCTATAGGGTCTATAACTTAAATAATAAAAACAATAACAAAAAAAACCTGTGAAGCAGAAGCAAGCTTCACTTCACAGTAAAAAATTATTTAAAATGGCAAGGTACACAGGTCCCAAATCAAAAATCGCTCGTAAGTTCAAGGAACCAATTTTCGGTCCGGATAAAGCGTTAGAAAAGAAAAATTACCCTCCCGGACAACACGGTGCAGGAAAGAAGCGTGCAAAACAATCGGAATACGCTGTTCAGTTAATGGAAAAACAAAAAGCCAAGTATACTTATGGTATTCTTGAAAAGCAATTTGCACGTACATTCGACAAAGCTGCCCGTTCACACGGTATTACCGGTGAGGTATTGTTACAATTAATTGAAAGTCGCTTAGACAATGTGGTTTACCGTATGGGTATTGCGCCATCACGTCGTGGTGCTCGTCAATTGGTTTCGCATGCGCACATTACTGTAAACGGAAATGTGGTTAACATCGCATCTTATACATTAAAGCCGGGTGATGTAGTTGGTGTTAGAGAGAAATCTAAATCATTAGAAGTGATTACAGTTTCTTTATCTACTGCAGTTAATAAACATCCTTGGATTGATTTCGACAAACACAGCATGAGCGGCAAGTTCATTTCACGTCCTGAGCGTTCTCAAATTCCTGAGAATATTAAGGAGCAATTAATTGTGGAATTGTACTCTAAATAATAATTTTTACATTCATTAACTTAATATAAGATAAAAGTATGGCAATTTTAAATTTCGTAAAACCTGATAAGGTTATTATGATTAATTCAACCGAGACTACGGGCCAATTCGAGTTTAGACCACTTGAGCCGGGTTTTGGTATCACCATAGGTAATTCTTTGCGTCGTATTTTATTGTCTTCATTAGAGGGCTATGCGATTACTAGTTTAAAAATTGAAGGTGTTGATCACGAATTCAGTACAATTAAAGGTGTTGTAGAAGATGTTACTGAAATTGTTTTGAATTTAAAACAAGTTCGTTTTAAGAAACAATTAGACAACCACGATACTGAAAAAATTACTGTACACTTTGCCGGCGCTGATAAATTTACTGCCAGCGATATTGGTAAATATGTAAATGGTTTTCAAATTTTAAATCCTGATTTAGTGATTTTTAATTGTGATCCTTCTGTACGTTTAAAGATTGAATTAACGGTTGAAAGAGGCCGTGGTTATGTTCCTGCAGAGGAAAACAAATCAAACAGTGCATCAATTGGCACCATTTTTATTGATTCGATTTACACGCCAATTAAGAATGTAAAATACACCATTGAAAACTATCGTGTTGAGCAAAAAACCGACTACGAACGTTTGATTATGGACATTGTTACAGATGGCTCTATTCATCCGAAAGAAGCTTTAAAAGAAGCTGCTAAAATTTTGATTTTCCATTTTATGTTATTCTCTGACGAGAAGATTACATTGGATGCTGAAGAAAAACGCAATGAAGAAGAGTTTGATGAAACAAGCTTACACATGCGTCAGTTATTAAAAACCAAATTGGTTGATATGGATTTATCGGTACGTGCTTTGAATTGCTT
>JBAXXZ010000039.1:0-9724 GCA_037127575.1 Bacteroidota bacterium
CTACATTGATAGTGGCTTGTGTACCACCGCATTGTGCTTGAACAGAAGTAATATTTAATGCAGGGGCAGGTGTAATGGTACTTTGTACAACACGTGAAATACCACAAGAAGCACCAGGAGCAGCCATACTAACAGTATAAAGAGCGGAAATGCTGGTGGTATAACACTGGTTGGTAAATGAAGGCGTAGCAAAATTTAATGGTACGTTTGGTCCGGCCCATGAATACAAGCCCATACCTGCAGGCGCACAAATGGTAGCACCGGCAACACCACAAGTTGGAACAGTTACAGTACCTGAACCTGCAGCATATGGTAAACCGTTACCATAAATGGTTAAAGGACCACATTGTGCATCAAAATACACATAACCGTAGTGACCGCCACCGGTACAATCAGAAGCCACAATTTGAATGGTGATACTTTGACCGATGTAAGGGGTTAAGTCCATTGAAGCAATTTGCCATTTATTAAAAATAGGCGAACTACCGTTAACACTGGCAGTTGTACAAGAAACAGAATTTAAAAAAGTGACATTGGTATTGGTGTTGGTACAAGCCGAACTTAAAGCTGAAGCAGAGAATGTAGGACAAGGGATTTGGTTACCGTTGTTGTATAATTTAATACTAAATGCACCGGCATCGCAACAACCGTGGCCCGGATAGAATACCGAAATAAAAGCGAATTGAAATAAAGCAGTGGCCGGTGAGATGGCAAATGTTTTAGATAATTTATGGATACTATAATCGTTATTGGCATCATTAATACGAATGAAGCTGCTACCAAACATACCATTCGCTATTTGAGGGTTTGCAGCATCAGCGGCAGAGCCGCCTGCCGTTGAACCAAATACCGAATAAATTGGATAACAAGCGCCAATTACAGGATCAACATAACCCGTTGGGGCATTAAAAACCACAGCGGCAGTCGGCGCAGAAGCGCAACAACCCAATAGATTACAAGAGTTCCAACCGGTACCACTGGTATTACCGGAATTTGAACCCATGTCAACCGTCCAACCCATAATGGCATTATTCGTTGTTAAAGAAGTGGTGGTGGTGGTGGCTTCAAAATCTTCGTTCACACAAGCAGCCAAAACAGCCCCTTTGTTAGCAGCAGAAGGAACGTTTACCGCATTGTAATCAACCGCCGAAGGCCTCACCAAATTGTATTTATTGTTAATGTACTCCCTTTTAAGACGATACATTCTAACCGGAAATTCCTGACCAAGAAATCCTTCAGAAATGGCTGAGGCCCTTGCTGCATCATCGTCAAATCCCTTTAAAGAATCAGGATCAATGCTTTGATAAACAAAGGAAGGCACTGTAAACCTTCTGGTCTCTTGATAATTTTGGGCCTTGTTAAAGGAGGTGAATCCTAAAATAAACAAAACCAATGCTGCGATAAGCGTATTTCTTTTTTTCATGGTACTATATTATTATGCGTTCAAAAATAATGTTTTAAATGCTTTTAACAAACTATACAATTACTGTGCCAAAAAAATAAAATTTGTTAAAAAAATCAGAATTTCCGCATTAATTAAATTCATTTACCTTTGGCCTTATACATTGTTTTATGAAATTATTAGACCAAAAAGTTAGCCTAATTACAGGCGCCACCCGTGGTATAGGCAGAGGCATTGCCATTAGTTTTGCCAAACAGGGCAGTCATGTTGCTTTTACATATGTAAGTTCCGACGAAAAAGCTTTGGCTTTGGTGAGCGAACTAGAAGCCTTTGGCGTAAAAGCCAAAGCCTACAAAAGTGATGCAGGTAATTTTAAAGCCGCCGAGGATTTGGTGAATGCCGTTGTAAGCGATTTTGGCACCATTGATGTGCTCATCAATAATGCAGGCATTACCCGCGATACACTATTAATGCGCATGAGTGAGCAACAATGGGACGAGGTAATAAATGCCAATTTAAAATCGGTGTTTAATTTAACCAAAGCCGCGCAAAGACCCATGTTGAAAGCCAAAAAAGGCTCTATTATCAACATGAGCTCAGTGGTTGGCCTAAAAGGCAATGCAGGTCAAAGTAATTATGCGGCCTCAAAAGCAGGTATCATTGGTTTTACCAAATCGGTGGCGCTCGAATTGGGTTCTAGAAACATTCGTTGCAATGCCATTGCACCTGGATTTATTGAAACTGAAATGACCGCTGCTTTGGATGAAAAAGTTATTCAACAATGGCGCGATGGCATTCCGCTTAAAAGAGGTGGCAGCGCCGATGATGTTGCCAACTTGGCCATGTTTTTGGCTAGCGACATGAGCACTTATATCACAGGTCAATGCATTAATGTGTGCGGTGGCATGCTAACTTAAATTAGCGTATCTTTAATTTCATTCTATAAAATTGCCTTCAAAACTAATATTTCACAGTTCTTGGTTGTTTGTAATGGCTTGCTTTATTATAGCGGCTGCAGCAAGCGTTTTACTCTATTACAGAAATAAAAAAACAAACGAAACCCCGCATGGTATTTTGCTTGTATTATCGATTAGTCGATTTGTGAGCACGTTTTTAATTGCTGTTTTGTTGCTGAGTATTTTATTGCGTCGTTATAAAAATGAAACCGAAAAACCAATCATTTTATTCGCTTTGGATAATTCTTCATCTATCGTTTCAGGAACTGATAGCGCCAGCCTCCGCCAAACAATTCCCGCCGCAATAAAGGAATTGGAAAATGAAATCGGCGAAAAATACCAATTGCATTTTTTGCAATTTGGCAAGGAAGCAAAAACAAGCCTTGAGCGCTTAAATTTTACAGAAAAAGAAAGTGATTTCGATCGTCTTTTTACTGAGATAGATAACAATTATGCGAATCAAAATATTGGCGCTGTTGTGATGTTAAGTGACGGCATTTATAATAAAGGCGCCAATCCAAACAATGCCATTTCAAAAATTAAATTTCCCATTTATACCATTGGCCTTGGCGACACAACACAATATAAAGATTTGATGATTCAAAAAATAGAGCACAATGAAGTGGCTTATTTGGGTGATAATTTTTTGGTTGAAGTGGTGGTGGCATCAAAAAAAATTAAACAGCAAACTGCAGTTATAAATTTGTTGCATCAAAATAAAATTATTCAAACCAAAACATTTTTAATTAATAGTGATCCTTACCTAAGTACCCAATCATTTACCTTAAGTGCTGAAGAAAAAGGCATTCAACAGTACAGTGCAAAATTGTCGATTGTTGAAGGTGAAAAAAACACAGCCAATAATCAGCAAGATTTTGTAATTGACATGATTGATAATAAAGAAAAAATTGCTTTGGTCAGTCATGCACCCCACCCCGACATTGCCGCTGTTAAAGAAAGTATTGAAAGTAAAAGTAATTATAGTTTAGAGTGTTTCAGTGAGGGGCATTTAAATGCTGCCGCCAAATCATATGCCTTGATCATTATTGAAGGTTATCAAAGCAATCAAGTAAGCTTAATCAATGAATGCAAGGCCTCGGGCACGCCGTTTTGGCTCATTAATCCTGAAGCCACCGATAATTTGCCGGGCATTAAATTAAATGTTTCACCCATGCGCTTTAATGAAACAGAAAGTTATGTTGACGACAATTTTAATTTGTTTGGCATGACGAAAGAATTAAAAACCTTTATTAAAGAAGCGCCGGCAATCAAAACATATTTTGGCAGGTACACAACCCTAAATGCCACTTCTAGTTTAATCAAACAAAAAATAGGCCAAATAGAAACTGAAAATCCGGTTTTAATTTTTAGTGAATTTAATGCTTGCAAATGTGCGTGTTTTATGGGCGATGGTTTGTGGAAATGGAAGATGCGCAACTTTGCCGAAAAAGGCAACCACGATTTGTTTAATGAACTAATCGGCAAAACGGTTCAGTATTTGAGCGTGAAAAAAGACAAAAGTTTTTTTAGATTGCGTATACCCAATCAACTCAACGAAAATGAAAGTTTAGAAATTGAAGCCGAACTTTATAACCAAAGTTACGAATTGGTTAATGATGCGGAAGTGCATTTTAAATTGCTTGATCAAGAAAACCATGAGTACGTTTATACCTTGAGTAAAAATAAAATGGCTTATGGTTTAAATGTTGGCTTATTGAAACCGGGCGAATACCGTTATCAAGCCGACGTAACGTATAACAAAAGCCTTTACACCAAACAAGGGAAATTGATGGTGAAGTCGGTTGTACTTGAAAAAATGAACTTGGTCGCCAACCATGCATTATTAAGAGAGCTTTCATTAAAATCGAACGGTGCTTTTTATTATTTGAACCAAATAAAGGCTTTAAAAGAAAATATTTTAAAAAACGAAAACATCAAAGCCATTACCTATTCTGAAATTGAAGAAAATTATTTGGTGGATAATAAATGGTTGTTTTTTGTGATTGTAATTGTTTTGGGATTAGAATGGTTTTTAAGAAAAAGATACCTCATCATTTAGATTCAAATTATGAAAACAATCTTCTTATTATTGCTTGTATTGGTTTTTTTATCCTGCCAGCGTTCAAAACAATTAAAAGAAACGCCGGCCGTAAACGCGTTATTTGTTAAAGATGCCTTTACAGTAATTTTACCTGAAGATCACCGCAACGGATATACTTGGGTGTTGGACCCAAATTTTGATGAAAATATTTGCAGTCACATTAACACCGTTTGGCATGGAAACGATAAAGGCGTTTACTTCGAATTTAAGGCGCTAAAACCGGGCGAAAGCAGCCTCAAATTTTTGTCCAGAAAATACACGGATACACTTGACATTAAGACATTTAGCTTAAAAATAAGGGCGCAATAACTTTTCTAGAATTTTATGAGTATATTTACGCCCGACCAAAAGGTCGATCAATAACAATAAATACAAAACAATGAGTAATCCTACCCCTGTTGTATTACGTTTCAACAATTCGAACAAACAATTTTATACAGAATTAAAAAAAAGAGTTGATAGCTACTTTAAAGACAACAACATCAGCAAAACAGGCAACATAAACATGTACATCAAAACCGTGTTTATGATGTCAGTTTATTTAATCCCTTATTTTTTATTGGTTTTTAATGTGGTAGAAAACAAGCTTATTTGGTTGTTTTTCTCTGTAATAATGGGCATGGCAATGGCAGGCATGGGCTTGTGCATTATGCACGATGCGAACCATGGCAGCTTTAGCAAAAACACCAAATTAAACCGTTTTATTGGTTATGTATCATTGGGTTTGTTGGGCGGTTATTCTTTAAATTGGCGCATACAACATAACGTACTTCACCACACCTTCACCAACGTGCACAACCATGATGAAGACATTGACCCACCTGCTTTTATGCGTTTTGAACCACATGCCAAAAGAAGGGCCTTACACAAATTACAATTTATTTACGCTTGGATTTTATATGGTTTAATGACTTTGATGTGGAGTACAACCAAAGATTTTCAACAGTTAAAAAGATACAGTAGAAAAGGCTTATTAAAAGGAGCGAATACAACTTACGAAAGAGAATTACCAATTTTAATTTTATCAAAAATTGCCTACTTCGCTTACATGTTGTTACCATATATTTTCATTAAACAAATGAGCTTTTTAGAATGGGTTGCCGGTTATTTGATTATGCATTATTTTGCAGGATTGGTATTGGCCATGATTTTTCAACCTGCCCACGTGGTTGAAGAAACTGAGTTTCCGGTTCCTAACGAAGCCGGTGCTTTGGAAAACCATTGGGCTGAACACCAATTAAGAACTACCATGAATTTTGCCACCAACGATCCTGTATTTACATGGTTGGTGGGTGGATTAAACCACCAGGTTGAACACCATTTGTTTCCAACCATTTGCCACATACATTATCCGCAATTATCGAAAATTGTTGAGAAAACGGCCCATGAATTTAATGTGCCATATCTTAAGCAAAAAACATTTTTCGGTGCTTTGCGCTCGCATGAAACAATGCTTTGGCGTTTGGGTAGAGCTTAATACTTACAAATCTTTTGAACCCTGTTAATGATTCGTTAACAGGGTTTTTTATTTTGAATTATTTCAAGTGTTAAGGATAGATAATTTTGGTGATGCTGCGCCAGGGATTAAAATGGAGGCAAGGGTAGGCTTTTGCACAACAAATGTTAGGTAAGGAGGCTGTAAGACCCCGCAGCCTTACATTTGGTGCAAAAGACAAGTTTGCCGGAATGGAAAGCCCGGCCCTGAAGCAGAAAAAAATCGGTGAAATTAAAAGAATAGGATGCGTAGAATAAATTCAGAAACAATGTTTTTCTGCTTCAGGGAGGCGCCCAAAAAAACACATCGTTAAAGCATTTTTTTAATGTGCCTTATAAGTGATTGGATGAAAAAGCTTTTGCTTAGTTCTTCATTTTGGTTTGCTTCACCTCGCTAAAGCCCGGCCAATTGCGCCAGTGCCAGTTGGCAATAACGGCTCCGTCCTTTACGAGCATTAATCCCGGATTTGAGCGAATCATGGTTTTAAGTACAGTTTGATCGACCGAAACAAAATCGTACAAGGCATTGTGTTTGTGCTTAAAGGCATCGATATCGCTTGGACCGCTTGCAGTGAAAGCAATGAACTGGTATTTTTCCATGCTGGCCAACTTATAAAAATCGTTGATTTCTGACATTAAGGTTTTATTGCTTTCGGCTTCATTTAAATCGTAAACAATTAACCAAAAGCTGTAATTTTTGTTGTTCAGTATTGAATCGGTGATGGCTGAGCCTTCGAGGTTATTGATGTTAAAGTCGGTAATTTTTGGTGCATCAACAGCATCTTTTACAACTACATTATCAGTGGCAAACCATTTCCAGTTAAGGGTATCTTGCCAAGGATAGTTTTTTATATTAAAATGTTTCTTTTCACCTGTTTTGGTGTTTTCATAAATAAATCCGGTTTCAATTTCAGCCGCTTTGTAGGTTGGCAAGTATTTCATGTTTTCCTTGATGTTCATGCCCGGTGCGTAAGGACGGAAATCGAAGATTGGCAAATTGCGGTAGGTGTAAACCGGAAAGCCAAGCGAAAACACTAATCCAAGGGCAAATAAAGCATTGAGTAACATTGGTGCAAACAATTCTTTGATGTTTTCTTTGCCTGAAAAGAGCAGTGTAATTAAAATCATGAGGGCAATGTCTTTCCAGAAACTTTCCCAAGGTTTTAATTTTAAGAAATCACCAAAACAACCACAATGTGTTACTTTATTAAAACAAGCCGAATAAAAAGTAAGGAAAGTAAAGAAGGCGATTTGCGCGAAGAGTAACCAGAGTGTGAGATCGCGGCGGTAACCAATTAACAACATCACACCAAGGATAATTTCGCTGGCACAAACAATCACCGCCAATGGCAAGGCAATGTGCGCAAACCATTCGAAGAAAACCATGCCGGTATCGTTTTGAAACACCTCGAAATACTCTTTTAATTTATATGAAAAACCAAGTGGGTCGTTGGCCTTTATAAAGCCCGAAAAAATAAACAATCCACCAACTAAAAAGCGCGCTACATGGGTTATGATGGCGAAACGGCCAATGATATGGGCTGCATTGATGAGAATGAGCAGAATACCTAAGATAATGGCCAAGGTGGTTTTGCTGAAACAAGGCGGACAAATCCAATAAATAATGGCGGCTAAAGCAAATGACCAAATAAAACGAAAGAGTTTAGAGGATAGAAATTTTTTCATAGTCTTTTATTTAAAACGAAATTAAGGTGTAATCAGGCACTTTGTTAAATTGCTTGGGCATCTTAGAAAATTTTAACTTTTTAATTTAATCATGGCAAACACGGCATAGTTGATCATGTCCATATAATTGGCGTCAACTCCTTCGCTAATGATGGTTTGGCCTTGGTTGTCTTCAATTTGTTTGACCCTGAAAATTTTCATCAAAATTAAATCGGTTAAAGAACTTAAACGCATATCGCGCCATGCTTCACCGTAATCGTGGTTTTTATCTTCCATTAATTTTTGGGTGCCGGCAATGTGTTTGATGTATAATTGTTCAACTTCTTGATACGGTAGATCGATGCGGGTATCGTTGGCCAATTCGAGTTGTATTAGGGCAATTAAACAATAATTAATAATGCCGATGTATTCGCCATTAATATCATCCTGCACTTTTTGGGTGCCCTTTTCTTCGATACTTTTAATGCGTTGGGCTTTGATAAAAATTTGATCGGTTAAGGACTTAGGTCGTAAATTGCGCCATGCGGTGCCATAATCTTTCATTTTCTTTAAAAAGATATCTTTGCATTGATGGATAACCTCTTCGTATTGTTTAGATGTATTTTGCATGATTAAAACGAGTGATAAAAGTAGCGAAATTAAACCAATACACTATTTGTGCAATGGTAAAACATTAACATTTAGTTCGCCATTGATTATGGCCATTGTGAATATAACGCCCGACAGTTTTTACGATGGCGGCAAGTTTAGTGATATTAAGGATGTTTTAAATGATGTGGAAGATAAAATTGCGCAGGGCGCGCAGATAATTGATATAGGCGCTGCCTCTACGCGACCGGGCGCAGAGACATTAGAGGTAGAAGAAGAATGGACAAGATTGGCACACATTTTACCTGAGATTCGAAAAAAATTCCCTAACACCTTTATCAGTGTTGATACTTTCCGTGCCGACATTGCGAAAAGAAGTGTTGCGCTTGGTGTTGACATCATTAACGATATCAGCGGCGGCAATTTGGATGAGGACATGCTTGACACTGTGTGTAAGCTGAATGTGCCTTATATTTTAATGCACTTGGATGGCGATCCCCAAAACATGCAACACAACGCGCCTTATTTAAATGTGGCGGAATCGGTGCATCAAAAATTTGAAAAACAAATTCATTTGTTTCAATCAAAAGGATTCAATAAAATCATCTTGGATCCGGGTTTTGGTTTTGGAAAAAGTTTAAGAAACAATTATGAATTATTAAAAGCACTTTCTCAATTTAAAAACATGGGTTACCCTGTTTTGGCGGGCGTTTCGAGAAAAAGCATGATTAACAAAGTCATTCACAGCAATCCTGTAACTGCCTTAAACGGCACCACCGTATTAAATACCATTGCGCTGTTAAATGGCGCTGCTATTTTAAGGGTGCACGATGTGCAAGAGGCAAAGCAAGCCATCGAATTAGTATCCTATTATCAAAATGCATAAATTTAAATATGAAACGTTTCTTCATTTTTTTGCTAAGCACATTCTTTCTTTTCTCTGTTTTTAGTTTTAAATCTTCGCGCGCAATTCCATCTGGATTTCAAATTGCATTATTAAAATACAATGGCGGCGGTGATTGGTATGCCAATTTGGAAACCTCTTTACCCAACCTGATTAAATTTTGCAACGAACAATTAAAAACCAATATCAATCCTGAACAAGCCATTGTTGATGCCGGTAGTATGGACATTTTTAATTATCCGCTTGTGCACATTACAGGGCATGGCAATATAATATTCAGCAATCAAGAAGCCGAAAATTTAAGGGCCTATTTGTTGGCAGGCGGCTTTTTACACGTGAGTGATAATTATGGTTTGGATAAATTTATTCGCCCGCAATTAAAAAAAATATTTCCTGAATTGGATTTGGTTGAGTTGCCCTTTAACCATCCGATTTACCACCAGAAATTTGATTTTAAAAATGGTTTGCCAAAAATTCATGAACATGATAATGCTTCCCCGAAAGGATTTGGTTTAATTTACAAAGGCCGTTTGGTTTGTTTTTATGATTATGAATGCGACTTGGGCGATGGCTGGGAAAGTACTGAAGTACAC
>JBAXXZ010000040.1:0-9716 GCA_037127575.1 Bacteroidota bacterium
TCACATTATTTGGAAAAAATAACCCGTTGTTCGAAGTTTGCCACTTCAAACTTTATAAAAAGTAGTTTGTAACTACTCCCCGAAAAGCAACAGCCGAAACGTTGGGCGTCATTTAAAACAGACAATATGAAATTAATATCAATTACTATTTTACTCTTTTTGACAAGTTTTTGTTTCGCACAGACAGACGCAACAAAATCAATCTTTTCAAAAGACAATTATAATGAATTATTATTAACGATAAAAAAAGAAATATCTATAAATACATTGGTAAAGAATCGTTTAACGGTGCCGATGAATTACTGGTTTCTAAAGAAGATGATTTGTTCATTTTTCTGAATGCCAGGTTACAAACCATTAGTTATGATTACCATGTTGACGACATGACCAAACGCTTAAATAAGTCAAGTGAATTTACAAGCTTTGTGGTGTTTTATCCCGATATCAGCAGGGCGCTGCATGATGGTGCTTTTGGTGATATCGGATCATCTTCCATCCCTAACAAATATGTGCAAGTAAAACAGTTTACAGGAAAAATTACCGGCATTTTTAAAAAGGAAAACGATGAAATAAATTAAAAATTATTTCATTTTATTTCGATTCATAAAATCCCTTAAAGAATTAAATTCTCGTCTGTAGAAAAAACCAAAACCTTGCGTATAAGGCCCCCCCGCTGTGGCAATTTGTGCGGTGCTATTGGTGCGATTAAAACCGGTGAGCTTATATCTACCATCGTCGGTTAGTTTGTAATCAATGGTTACATCGCCAATAAAATTGCCCGAATTTCCGGCTTGGCTGTTGTTCATGCCAAAATTCCCATCTACACTCACTTTATTATTTAAAAATTGTTTACTCAGCGCCAAATCAACACTTTCTTTGGTGTTTTGACTGCCCGGTCGATAATTCAAACCAAGTTGTAAATCCCTTAGGCCTGGCAAGCCGCCAAAATAGGAGTTAAGAAAACCGCTGATGCGATTGCTTAATAATTCGCTACTGGTAGATGCTGCTGCATTGCCAACAATAACACCGCCACCGTTTGTGTTAAACATTTGAGGTGTTACAAAATTCCGGAATAGTAAAAATGAAAATACTTGGCGATTTAATTCTCCTTCATCACTTAAAACATTGTTAATACGTGATTTTGCAGTTGCATCTATGTTTGGAAAATCGAAGGCAAAACTAATGTTTGGCGAAAATAATTTACCTGACAAAAGTAATTTACAATCCACAGCATATCGGCTCTTGTAAACTCCGGTGGTATCATTTAATAGCACTGCTACCGAAGCCCGCTGCTTGTAGCTGGTTGATACATTGATGTCGGCATTAAGAGGATCACCATCCCATGAAATGCTGCTGCCGGCCTCAATATCGAATTTTTTATTAATCACATGTTCAAGTGTAAACAAATAGTCACCATTGGTGATTAAATAGTCACCTGTCATTTCAAATTTACCAAGGGTATTTATTTTTAAGTTAATATTGCCTTGTCCTTGTGCATTCAGCATATCGCCGTTTTGCTTATCGAGGATAATTTGTACCGAAGCATTGGGTGTTGCGTTAATCGATAAATCGAGATTAAAGCCTGTAAAATCAAGTTCCTTTTTAACTTTACTTGTGTCCTTTTTCACAAAATGTACAAAATCGTCATCTTCAATTTCATTTGGACCATCGAGTTGCATTACAAAACGTGAATTTTTGGTGATGGTATCGAATATTTGCATGCTAATGTTGTTTAAATAGCCGTATATACCGGCTCGGCCTGAACTGTAAATTCTGCCATAATAAAAAGTGTTTTCTTTTTCAGTGGTGTTTAACACCAACATATTTTTGTAATTAATGTCATAATCAAGTTGAATTTTTTTGAAGTTTGTGTGGAAGATGTTACCATTTACTGTGCCTTGCGCAGCTGCTTTGGTTCCTTTTTCGCGCAGTAAAAGATCTGAAAATCTGATTTGATCGGGCATCACTTCAATGTCGCCGCTTACATTATAAATCGCATTGGTATAATCTACTTTTAGCTCGGTGTTAAACAACCTTAGTTTCCCATCAAATAATGGTTTTTGTGGGGAACCATGAATTTTAATTTTTCCGCTTAAATAACCATTTTTTATCGTGAGTATATTGGTGAGGATGGGATTCAATAGTTTGATGTTTGCTGGATTTGCAATCAAATCTATATCTAAGCACTCGGCGCGATTATCAAGAAAGTAGTTGCCGTTAAATGCGATGTTTTTAATTTGATTGCCAAATTCATCTTGCAAACCCAATGAGGTAAACCCATGCAAATTAAGGAAATTGTTTTTGGTGTTATAGGTTGAACTAAGCGATAATTCCCCAACCAAATTATCATTCATCTTTAATCTTTGCAAATTCACGTTGCCGTCAATGGCAAAATGATCATTGGGCTGTGACAAATACAAATAGCCGTTCATTTCACCTTCTGCCTTGGCGTGAAATAGTTTTAAGATGGGATTAAATTGCGATAAATTAATGTGATTCACCTTAAATTGCAAGCTGTCGTCCTCCTTGTTTGAAAACTCCCCATTCACAGCTATCAACTGATTGTTATGACTCACTTGTATATTCTGAATCACCATGCCTATTTCATTAAAATTAAATGCACTTAAATTTTCTTGTTTCCAAATACTGTCGTTGATGCAAATCCTTAAACTGTCATTGTACAGTGCTGTTTTAAGTTTGTCGAAAATAATCCTGCCTTTTAATAATCCATTCGATAAAGGCAAACGATGGTTGTCCCAGTTTAATTGATAAGCCAAAAATTGGTCCAGCGATTTTATATTCAACATAAATTGTTCAATGCCCAAACTGTCACCAACCTTAATGGATTCAGCACCGAGGTCGCATATCACCGCATTGTCAACTTGATTTAATTTTAAATTGAGTTGACGAATGTCGAAGAGCTGATAATTTAAAAGGCTTGTTTTGAAATTGAGATTTAATTTCTGATTCAAAGCATTAAAATCACCGTTCACTATACTCCCTTTACTGAGCATTAAATCTGGCAACAAAAGGTCGTGAATGGTTTGAAAATCCTTGATATTAATGTCAAAGCTAAATTGATCATCAATCATTTTATTTGGTTTTTCAGCTTTAAAATAACTTGGGTAATACTGCGAAAGTATGTTCTGAGCTGCTTTCCCAAAATGACCTAGTTTATATTGTCCGTTTATTTTCGCGTTAAAATAGGCCGATTTTAGGGTAATACTTTTGTTGTCTGTACTTTGATTTAATTCTAAATTAAATCGATTTAGCTTGTAAGTTCTGGTTTTGGTTTTATATACCGAGTTATCAAAATTAATTTGCCCACTCAGTTTGTCAATGTTATCACCTGAAATGTTGATGAACAATTGCGATGAAAATTCACCACTGTCAACCAAACTTGTGAGGTGAAGTTTATTTAAGTTTAAACGGTTAATGGATGAAATGAAATACATCTCAGGCACTGCCCTGTTAAAATTTACACTGCCATTAAAATCAAAATTGGCATTGGTGTCTAAACACGAAAAATTACCGTTAAAAACCTTTTCGTTTAATGTGCCATTCAATTTAATTTTACCATAATTATATCCCTGAATTTGAATGTTGTCGATTTTCCCCTTGGCCTCACTGTTGATGTTTTTTAAATCTAGGCCTATGCCGTTTAATTCAAAATCCATTGAGATGGCATTAAAATCGTTGAGTCCCAGTAATTTTCCTAAATCAAAATGTTCACTCGAAATTTTTCCTTTGTAATGGATGTCACCGGCTTTGTCGCCCAACTGAATCGAGAGTTTAGAATCAATTATACCTAAGTCTGATGTAAATACACCATAAGTAGTAAAGTCGTTCAGTAAGCCGTCGAATTTGCCCTTATAGCTTGTGGTGCCCAATTTTTTAAGAGATTCGGGTATACTTAAATAGCTTGTTTGATTGTTTGAACTGAGTGGAATTTGAACCAAATCTTTGTAGTTTGTAGAAAGTACTTTGGCATCAAAGTGCAGAAAACTATTGCTTAAATCGGGTAATCCGCTTAAGCTAAGGTTGCCTTTAAATTGGGTGAAGTTTCTGTACTTTAATTTGAATTTTTCCAGATTAATATCACTCACTGTGCCCGAAATATTGCCTGTAAAATCGATTTCTTCTTTAAAGTGGTTTAAGGCGGGCGCAAAGTAGGCGATGTCGCCAAAATTTAATTTAGTTGAATCTTCGAATTTAGACACAAAATGAACCTTATTCACAAAGTCAGTATAATCTTGCCATGCACCATAATTAAAATACACATTGGCTTTGAGTTTCGTCTTTTCTGTAATTAAACGCAAATTGTCTGCTTGCAATAATCTTGGGCTTAGATGAATGCCAGCGCTCAATTCCTTTAAAGTAAAGCCTGATTTTTCCTTTAAACTCAGTTTTTTAATTTCAAAAATAAATTTATCGCGGTCAATGATAGGGTATAAAATTTGCCCGTTTACCGATGAAATATCAATATCGTTATAGTTGATGTTGTTAGGTAGAGCGATGTTATTGTTCAAGTTTTTATATACAAAACGCACATTGCTCAGCGTAATTTTTTTAATTCTGAAAGTCCAATTCGCCGATTTTTCATTTGTATTATTTTTTGGTTTAAAATAATCGGCAATAAATTGAAAGTTGAAATTAGAATCATTTTTGGCCAGGATAATTTTACTCTGAACATTCATTAGATGAATGTCGTTGAGATACAATTTTTGTTTTTTGTAATCAAATGTGTGCACATTTATGCCAATATCGCCGGCAAAAAGCGTGTCACCTTTTTGATCTTTTATCAGAAGGCCCTTCATATCAGCTTTCTTGAAAAATTGAATCGCAATTTTATCAATTTTTATTTCAGTGTTTAGCTGTGAGCTGAGGTATCCACTCACGCGATGCGCCAACCAGGTTTGAAAGCCGAAACTTTGAACGGCAAAATAGAAGGCAAGGCCAAGTAATATCAAGGCCATAAAAAGTAGCCCAATTGACTTAAAAAATATTCTGCTAATTTTGCCTAACATTACCGTAGCCAATAAAGGTAAAAGAAAATTTAGGAGGCGATTAATAAAAAAATGCAAAATATAAACAGCTATATTTTAGCCATCGAGAGCAGCTGCGACGACACGTCGTGTGCTGTTATGTTAAACAATGTTTTGCTAAGCCATGTAACTGCCAATCAATCCATACACGCTTTACACGGCGGCGTAATTCCTGAACTGGCAAGTCGTGACCATCAAAAAAACATCGTGATGGTTGTTGATCAGGCCTTAAAACAAGCCAATATTGGTATTGATCAATTAAGTGCCATTGCTGTAACATCCGGCCCCGGATTAATGGGTAGTTTGTTGGTTGGTTTATCTTTTGCAAAATCATTGGCTTTGTCTTTAAACCTGCCTTTAATAGAAGTTAACCACATGCAAGCGCATATTTTGGCCCATTTTATAAAGGAAAGAGATGAGGAAGAAAAGGAATTTCCCGAATTCCCTTTTTTGTGCCTAACCGTTAGTGGTGGTCATACACAATTGGTGAGTGTAAATGATTATTTGAGTTTTGAATTATTGGGACAAACCATTGATGACGCAGTAGGAGAGGCCTTTGACAAGGCAGCAAAAATTTTGGGTTTGCCATATCCGGGTGGACCATTAATAGATAAATACGCGCAATTAGGTGATGCCACTAAATATAAATTTGCTGAAACCAAAGTGCCAAACTATAATTATAGTTTCAGTGGTATTAAAACTTCATTTTTATATTTTATTCAAAAACAATTGCAGCTTGATCCAAGTTTTATTCAGAATAACCGCAATAACATTTGTGCCTCTTACCAATGCCATTTGATCAAAGTTCTATTAAAAAATGTAACACAGATATTAAGTGAGAGGTCGTTTAAGGCATTTGTAATTGCGGGTGGCGTGTCGGCAAATTCTGAATTGCGCAAGCAAGTGAAAACAATTGAATCAACATCCGGTATCAAAACATTTATTCCAAAGTTTGAGTATTGTACTGATAATGCTGCCATGATAGGTGTGACTGCATATTTTAAATTTTTAAAATCTGATTTTTCAGATTTGGCTTGTGTGCCTTCGGTGCGCGTGCAATTATAAAAAAAAGGGTTGTCCTTTTTAGACAACCCTTGGGGTTTAGAAGAATATTTATTAAAAAAAGAAAGGCTGCTCAACTGAGACAGCCCTTAGGGTTTTGATTAATATTTATTATTTCTGGCATTAAAACCAAACGAAAAGCCATATCTAAACCCGTCTCTTCCCGGAATTAAAAAGATGTTAACCGGTATATTTAATTTTCCTGATTTAAAGGTTCTTCCAACAGCCAAAACAAAATAACTTTGGAGCTGGAAATTTCCTCGGTAATCCATTCTTGATGTCATTTCCGGTTTTTTACCTGTTTGATCCCAAGTACCTTCTAAATTCCATTTTCCACTGGCATCATAAAATCCTGAAGCCATTTTGGCAATATTAATCGACGGGCCAAAAGCAAATTCCCATCCATTCACATTACTTCTTAAACCATGTAAGAGTGTAAAACTTGGAATAAAGTAGCCTTGGTCTAATCCGGTAATCATTGGAATCCCTTCAAACAGAGCTTGTACTTTTCCTTCATTTAAATACTGTTTTTCAAATTGGTAACCGAATTGAAACATTACTGGAAACAAATCAAAACCGCCTTCACTTTTTTTACCTTGTATAATGTCTAAATTTTTTCCGGTAAAACTGGTGAATCCCATTCTCGGGCCATCTAGCGCTAAACGCTCAACTTGCGGGTTGTTGTTACTATTATCGAAGGCATTTTTTTTCGATAATTTTTCCATCAGGTTTTTATCGTAGATTTTGTTGAACATTTGGGCCACCGAAAGTTTAACCATGTTTTTTAATTCATCGGGTAAACTTAAAAATTCATGTACGTATGTGCGCTCAACTTCATTTTTCAGCACATCAACTAATCGATAGGTAACAATAATGTTTTTGCCGACTAATTCAATTGAACCGGTTAGCATTTTATTCACTTTTAATTGGATACCTATTTCTACTAAGCAAATTTTACCGTAACAATTCGACATGCTGACTTTGTTTGTTTCCATAAATTGTTGCACATCATATCGGTCGGTAACATTAAAGGTATCCAGTTTTTCTACTTCAGTTCTTACCATATTGCCCATGCTAATTGGGTCGATGCTTAATTCTTTGGTATCGATACTTACAATGGCTAAACTGGTTCTTGATTTGGTTTGTGAATAGTTTTTTTGACTAAAAGTTAAAGCTAAACACAGGCTTAAAATTTTGATGGTTGTTTTCATAATGTTTGGTTTTTGTTTTAGCAAAATTAGTTGAGAGACCACTCAAAGAATAATCGATTAACGCTACAAGTTGTCGGGTTTTTGCATTTACTTATGCCGCAGGCAACGACATTGGTTAAAAGTGGCAAGCATCAATTATTTGCAAGTATTCAAATTCTTGTTTTGCGATTTTTGCAAATATTGGTAGCTTTAAAAACTGATTTTCACTAAAGGTTTAAAGGAATGGAACAATTAATAGAATGTGTACCCAATTTTAGCGAGGGCAATGATTTAAATATCATCAAACAAATCGCCGATCAAATTGAAAGCGTTGAAGGACTTAAATTATTAAATGTAGATCCGGGTAAAGCCACCAACAGAACCGTTGTTACTTTTGTTGGTTCGCCGCAAGCAGTTATAGAAGGTGCGTTTAGGGCCATTAAAATGGCCGGAGAATTAATTGACATGAGTAAACACAAAGGCGAACATCCACGCATGGGTGCCACCGATGTTTGCCCTTTGATACCCATCAGTAATATCAGCATGGAAGAAACTGCCCACTTTGCAAAGGCATTGGCCAAAAGAGTTGGGGAAGAATTAAGCTTGCCGGTGTATTTGTACGAAGAAGCACAAGCGAATAAAAGCAGAAGTAATTTATCTGTAATTCGTAATGGTGAATACGAAGGTTTTTTTAAAAAAATAAAATTGCCGGAATGGAAACCAGATTTTGGACCGGCAGAATACGACAGTAAAAGAGGTGCAACAGTAATTGGTGCGCGTGATTTTTTGGTTGCCTACAATGTGAATTTAAATACCACATCAACACGACGGGCCAATTCAATCGCCTTCGATGTGCGTGAGGCAGGACGTGTAATGCGTGAAGGGAATCAAATTACAGGGAAAATTGTGCTTGATGAAAATGGTCAGCCGAAAAGTATACCCGGCTCATTAAAGGCCGTAAAAGCAATTGGATGGTTTATTGAAGAATATGGCATTGCTCAAATTTCAATGAATCTTACCAATATTAATGTTACACCTGTGCATATTGCTTTTGATGAAGTATGTAAGAAGGCAACAGAACGCGGTATAAGAGTAACCGGCTCAGAATTGGTTGGATTGATTCCGCTTAAAGCCATTCTTGATGCAGGGAAATATTTCCTTAATAGGCAACAAAGGTCAACCGGTGTTAGCGAAAAGGAGTTGATAAAAATTGCAGTGAAGTCGATGGGACTTGACGAATTGGCCCCTTTTAAACCCGAAGAGCGCATTGTAGAATATTTATTACGCAACGACGCTGATGCAAAATTGGTGAACATGAATTTAATTGCTTTTGCCGATGAAACAGCCAGTGAAAGTCCTGCCCCGGGTGGTGGTTCTATCTCAGCTTATGTTGGCAGTTTGGGTGTGTCGTTAGGTACCATGGTGGCAAATTTAAGTTCGCACAAAAAGGGCTGGGATGATCGATGGGAAGAATTTAGTATTTGGGCTGAAAAAGGACAAACGATAAAAGATGCTTTAATTAAATTGGTAGACGCCGACACTGCTGCCTTTAACAAAATTATAACGGCCTTTGGTTTGCCGAAATCAACTGAAGAAGAAAAAAAGTTAAGAACACAAGCCGTGCAAGAAGCCACAAAATTTGCGATTGAAATACCTTTTAAAGTGATGGAATTGAGTTACGAAAGTTTAGAATTGATTAAAACCATGGTGGAGGAGGGTAATCCAAATTCGGTAACTGATGCAGGTGTGGGCGCGCTGTGTGCAAGAGCTGCGGTAATAGGGGCTTTTATGAATGTGCGGATAAATGCAACCGGTTATAATGATAAAAAATTTGTTGAAGAAATAGTGGCAAAAGGCAAAAATATTGAGGAGAAAACGATAGCAGCGGAAGCGGAAATTTTGAAAGCCGTGAATTTGAAAATAGGATTGTAAACGCTTAATCCATACTAACAAGCACTATTTTTCACTTACAATACATTATTGGCTTGCTCCTTAATTTTCTCCAATTCATCCTTCATTTGTACCACCAGTTTTTGCATACCGGCATCGTTGGCTTTTGAACCAATGGTGTTTATTTCACGTCCAATTTCCTGGGCAATAAAATTGAGTTTTCGTCCGGGTGCTGCTTCATTGCAGGTTTCAAGGAAATAATCCAAATGGGTTTTTAAACGCACCTTCTCTTCATTGATGTCTAATTTTTCGATGTAATAAATCAATTCTTGTTCGAAGCGATTTTCATCCATTTTTCCTTTGCCAATCACTTCATCAATATTGTTGCGTATTCTTTCTTTGATGGTGCTGATGCGGGCCTGATCGAATGCTTTTATTTCTTCCAAACAGCGTGCAATATTTCCCAAACGTTCTTTAAAATCGTGCATCAAGGATACGCCTTCAACTGTTCTGAAGTTTTGTAATTGTT
>JBAXXZ010000041.1:0-9677 GCA_037127575.1 Bacteroidota bacterium
ATCTATACATGAAACATTATAAAATTCCTTTTGATATTAAAAAGGGATCGAATGAAATGTTGAAGTTTAATTCAATTGTTGTGTTGGTTTATTCCTTTATTGCCTTTGTAACCTATGGCACACCTGCAAAATTTGTAGAAATATTAAAAGACTTAATTACCTCATTGATTCAGAAATTTAACATCGATACCTATAGTCTCTACAACCGTTTAATGCATGAACGCAATGAACTGATTACCGAAATTGACATTGAAGAACCAAGCGTAAAACGTTACTGAAGCCAACATGAAAAAGGGACAAAATAAAATTGCAAAATTTTGGAAAATCATCGGTCCCGGTTTAGTAACAGGCGCCAGCGACGACGACCCATCGGGAATTGCCACTTATTCTCAGGCAGGTGCAGCTTATGGTTTATCAACCCTATGGACATCAATCGTGGCCTTTCCTTTAATGGCTGCCATTCAGCAGATGTGTGCTAAAATTGGCTTGGTAACTTCGCAAGGACTCACCGGCACTTTAAAAAAACATTACCCAAAACCAATTTTGTATTTGATGGTTGTGTTTAGTTTTCCGGCCATTGTGATGAATATTGGCGCTGATATTGCAGGTATGGGGGCGGTTGGCAATTTGTTATTTCCGGCCATTGATGCTACATTTTTCTCGGTATTTTTTACGCTGTTATTATTGGGTTTGATTATTTATTTGCCCTATCAAAAAATAGCCTCAGTGCTAAAATATTTATGTATTGTGATGTTGGTATATTTTGTGGTGCCTTTTTTGTACAAACAAAATTTTGTTGAGATTTTAAAAGCCACCTTTATTCCGCATATAGAATTCAATACCGGCTTTATTGCCATTTTGGTGGGCATTTTGGGCACCACCATTTCACCCTATTTGTTTTTTTGGCAGGCATCGGTAGAAGTGGAAGAAATGAAACACCGTAAAAAACATTTAGTCGTAAATAAAAAACTTATTCATAATATGAAGCAGGACGTGGATTTTGGCATGACTTTTTCGGGCTTCATCATGTACTTTATTATTTTAACCACAGGCACCGTTTTGTACAATGCCGGCGTGCATCAAATCGATACCGTTGAACAAGCAGCCAATGCCTTAAAGCCTCTCGCCGGTGATTTGGCCTATTTGTTATTTGCCATTGGTGTGATTGGCACCGGCTTAATTGCCATACCGGTGTTAAGTGGTTCGCTGTCGTATATATTCACCGAAACTTTTGGTTGGGAACAGGGATTGGACAAAAAGTTTCATGAGGCCAAGGGATTTTATGTGATCATTGCTATTTCATTGTTATTGGGTTTATCGATGAATTACATTGGTATTTCGCCCATTAAAGCTTTGATTTATACAGCCGTTTTGTACGGCATTACAGCGCCGGTGTTAATTGCCATCATTTTGCATATTTCGAACAACAAAAAAATAATGGGTGAATTTGTGAATGATACCAAAAGCAATGTGCTGGGTGTTATTGCTTTGTTAATTATGACAGTTGCATCTTTATTACTTTTGTACTTAGAATTTTTTAACTAAAACCGGAGCGTATGGAAGGCGTGTTTAAACAAAGCTTTAAGCAAAAAGATTTTAAAGCAGAACCAATCGTAAAACAAGATTACGAGCATTGTAAGTTTGATGATTGTCACTTTTCATATGCCGATTTAACCGGCATTAAGTTCATAGATTGTGTGTTTATTAATTGTGATTTAAGCTTGGCAGTGCTGAACAAAACAGCCTTTCAGAATGCACAATTTAAAAATTGTAAAATGTTGGGCATGCCATTTCATAAGTGCGAGACCTTTTTATTGTCCTTTTATTTTGAGAGTTGCATTTTACACCATGCTTCTTTTTATCAGCTAAAATTGAAGAAAACAACATTTAAAAATTGTTTAATACACGAAGCCGATTTTTGTGAGAGTGATTTAGCCCAGAGTGTATTTGATGATTGTGATTTAAGCTTAAGTCGTTTTGAGCAAAGTAATTTGGAGAAGGTGGATTTTACGAGTGCCTTTAATTACAGCATTGATCCGAACATCAACCGCATGAAAAAGGCGAAGTTCTCTTTATCGCAATTACCGGGGCTTTTGCATGCATTCGACATAGACGTTGATTTGGGTGCCTAGGAAAAATTAAGCGCCACTCTTTTTCCGATATATTTTTACCGCCAATATTAAAACAAAGGCAAAGGCCAGTAAACCAAGTACGCCCCATAACAGGCCGGCTGTTGATTTAATCACCACCAAAAATACAATGGCCACTAAAAACAAAGTGGCGAGTTCGTTGAACAAACGCAATTTAAAAGATGACATGGTAAAAATGCCATTCTTTTGTTTGGTTAAAATGATTTGACAAACAAAATGGTAAAGGGTTAAAAGCACGATGAGGACAAGTTTTAACCACATCCAAGGTTGAGAAAAATAATAAGCCGGGTTTGAAAACATCATCCAAAATCCGAATATATGTGTGCCTACCATGGCCGGCCAACCAATGATGTACCAAAGTTTTTTTTGCATGAAAAGCAATTGTGTCGTGAGAATGCCTTTGCTTGGGTCATCTTTATTTTGGGCTTCGGCCGTATATATAAACAAACGAACAATGTAAAACAGAGCAGCGAACCAGCTTACAACAAAAACAATGTGTAATGATTTGAGGTAGTTAAAATCCATTTAGCAAAGTAAAGGATAATCAATTAATAATGGATAAAAAATTGTTTGGCTGGTGTTTGTGGATTTCGGTAGAATATGAGTAAATTTGCGGCGCATAAGCCTATGATCACAAAAAAACCTTCTCAGTCCCTCACCATTAATACAGAGGTTGTATTACCAAACGACACCAACCATGTTGGCAATTTATTTGGTGGAAAATTAATGCAATGGGTGGATATTACTGCCGCCATTGCCGCCCAACGTCATTGTGGTCGCGTGGTAGTCACTGCAGCTATTAACCATGTATCTTTTGATAATCCGATCAAACAAAATTCGGTTGTAACATTCGAAGCTAAGGTGAGCCGTGCCTTTAACAGTAGCATGGAGGTGATTGTGGATGTTTTTGTTGAAAATCCTAGTACAGGTGCCAAAACCAAAAGTAATGAAGCCATTCTTACTTTTGTGGCCATTGATCAAAATGGCTCTCCTCTACCCGTTCCTGCCATTGAACCCGAAACCGAAGAAGAAAAAAAACGTTTTGTGGGGGCATTGCGTCGCCGACAATTATCACTAGTGATTGCAGGCAGAATGAAAGCACATGATGCGACCGAGTTAAAGGCATTGTTTGAACAGTAGTGAGGATTTAATTTAGCCTAAAATTTATTAAACAATTTTTTGGACTTGTTTTTTACTCCTTAACAAATTTTCCGCTATACGTATTTTGTTTGGTGACAATTTTATAATAATACAAATCGGCTGATAAACCTTTAACATCAATTGCCTTCAAGCTTTGGTAATTTTTTTCTTCTAAAATCAATTGGCCCATTTGATTAAATATTTGTAAGCTTAGTACATTTTCAAAAGGCACATCAAAATGAATTTGGGTTTTACTTGGATTGGGATAACATGTCACCAAATTACTTCTTAACTGCCCATTATCAAAAATACCAACTGAATTATAGTTGCCATTTGAATCGAGTTTTAAAATAAAATTTTGAGATAAATGCTGTGCAAACATACTCGTACTATCATAACGTGTACCTGTAATGATGCAACCTCCATCAGGCGTAAACGCTATTCCCCGCCCATAATAATTCATTTCTCCGCCATATTCTTTGGTCCATATAATATTACCCATTGTATCTGTTTTGTTTACAAATAATGTCGATTTTTGCTCAACAAAGTAAGGAAAAAATGGAGGAGGAATAATTGGATATGGCCTACCAAAGCCACTGGAACCGACAGTAATAAAATATTTATACTTTACATCAATATAGGATGCGCGATGATCGATATATTGTAAATTTTTACCTGTAGTTTGAAATACATTGGTTTTTATAATTTGATTGCCAGCTAATATTGAATTCACCATTACCGACTCATTATTATAATTTATTGGACCATAACTGCAGGTTACATCTGCATTACCCAAGATTAATTGTTTATTCGGCGTTAAAGCAATCACTTTCGAGTAATATGGTTGTATTATACCTATTTGGTTAATATAAGTACCTCCATTGTTTTTGCAGGTATAGGTCAATAATCCGTTCATCGATTTACAGTTTAATATATGAAAGGCTGTATCCATTTCCATTATTGTACCGCCCGGGCTTACACTTGAAGGGCATAGTGTATAACCATTTTCAGACCTCACATAAAACTTATTATTGCTTGTAAAACCATTTTGTAGATAATAAGTGGCAGGAAAATCAGCTGAATCCATTTTAATGAAATTATTGTTCAGTTTGTAAAATCTGTTCTTAAAATATGAGGTAACAGAATCAAGCGTCATACCAGTGACAATATATCCATTCAAATATTTTACTAAGCCTGATGGCTCATAATTATAATTCGGGTTTGTTATAGTTTGACCATATTTGTTCAAGGCAAGGAAGTTATAAAGCGTATCCGTTTCTAAAATAGACAATTGAAATTTTGGAGTACTTATACTAGTTGTATCCCAATAATTGCATGGCCAAAGCAATTTACCGCCAATTTTTAAAGGTGGATTTTCAAAAGGAATCATACCTTTAATCATGCTTTTGGTTTGAACGAGATGGTACGAAGTATTGTAAACTTTCACAATCGGAACGAAAGTGGGTGTTAATGGATAAGATAAATCGTAAACTAAAGCTCTGTAATTGCCATCTACCGGATATGGCAATGATACTGAATAAAAATTTTTGTCATTGAAATTTAAACCAAAGTATTGAGCTTTAGATTTAATAAAAAAATAAAGCAAAAACCAAGAAATAAAAATTAATTTTTTCATTAGCGGAATTTTTTTGGCAATCCTTGCCAATAGGAAAGGATTGCCAATATCAAATTTAACATTATATTCTTAACCTGGATCGTTAGATCTGCATTGTATTTCACCAGTATTCCAAATTGATTTCCAATAATAATTACAATTATAGGGTGTACTAGATGAAGTGTTGAACAATGTATTAATCGATATTGAATTACCAACCAAAACTTCCCCATAAGGGATTACACCAGTTAAATAACTATGAAAACTTGACAGATAAGAGTTCATTTGAGTACCATCAAAATCATTTATACTACTCGTATTAGCACCAGCACAAAAATTGGCTTTTGCTTGTATTGTTATCCAGGGTAATTCAGAGGGGTTATACTGAGCCGATAACGTTGCTATATGTACTACAGGAAAATAAAAACCACCATTACTGCAATTAGCCATGTAATTATATGCCTGACAATTAATTCTACCTTCAAATTTATAATCTGCCTCAAGAGAACTTGAACTATTAGAAAATGTACAACTTAAACCCAAATTACTTGTAATAACACCCGCAGCGGTTAAGCGGTAATCTAAAATCCCAGTATTAAATGCACTGGTATAATTACAACCGGTGCCACTTGCCTGTAATTTTAACACACTTAGCTTTATAATGCCTTCATTTGTTCCGGGATCATATACGTAAAATTGAACATCAATGGCCCCAATAATTGTTGGTGAATCAACCAATCCTGCACAGTATAGGTTTATCGTATTGTATAAGGTATTTACATCTTCTCCTGTAATTTCGCTAGTGCTTTGATTAAATGTAAAACCATATTCAGTCACATCATAAACCGGTATCATCAAATCTGAAGGTAAGTCATCAAAATCATAATTTAATGAGGCCTCCATTAAAAACTGGGCGTCTTCCAACACTAAACTTGGTAATGTTGTAATGTCTCTTGCCTTTAAGTTTTTGTCAGCTCCAATTTTAAAAGCCTTAATTTTATCCAAAATTTGTTTTGCAGAAAGATTTTGACGTGGGCTTTTTACCAGTAGTATCTTTCTTTCTGTATTACCTGAAATTGAGGTACTCGACTTACCGAGCTTTTCTGATTCTTGCTGATGCTTGTCCTTTTTACACATAACCAGTGTAATTGAAAGCGCTAAAAGCAAAGTTATTGCCAAAGGCCATTTAGTTTTTTTTGTTTTCATAGCTCAGATTTTTGTTTCATCAAAACTATTTCTATCTTTTAGTAACTTAAAATCGTTTTAAGATTAATTTAATCGCTGCATGATTGATTTAATCCTAAACAGATTGCAAAAATCTAAACATGATTAATAAAGCCAAAATTACTGTCGGCGATAATCTAAAGTATATACGAAATATTTACAGAGTGTCTGTTAAGAATATGGCTTCTTTTTTAGAAATGGGTGAACACAATTATCATAAAATTGAAAGAAATGAAATTGGCTTAAATTTTTTGCACGCTAATAAAATAGCACAATTGGTAAAAATTAGTATTGAAGATTTAATTTCAAATAACCCAATAAGTTTGGCTGCACACATCAACGAAAAAGGAGAAGTGTTTATGAATCAAAATCTTGAATTGATTAAAAGAATATTGAAAAATCAACCAACTACCTATTAAATTAGTACCTTTTCTTATGCCAAAACCGATTGATTCAAGGTCTTCAATTGGCCATATTATTATTTTTTATTGGCTGCAAATCAAACCTTGATTTTGGTCCTTCATCGTAACGCCAATTAAAACCCTTTAGTTTCGCATTTTCAGCATCCACTTCTTTAATTGGATCAACTACACCTGAAGATTTTGGTTTTAATGTACTGCGTTCAATTTCACCGGCCTTAAACCACAAGTAAATTTCGGGCGCAGTGGTTTTGTTTAAGCCTACCAGACTTTTTTTATTCTTAGGATAATAATAAATCTCTGCATTGCCACTAATGATGGCTTTTCGAATTGTATCGTTTGTAAGTGTTGCAGTTATTTTTTTACCCGACAATTGATTGTATTTGTTTTTATTCAAACTATCGGCTTCTTGAATTAAAAAAGCCTTATCGTCGAGCGTAAAACCTTTAATGGTTTTTTTTCCAATATCAATTTTAATCAATTTTGCTGTGGCTTGCGAATGGTTGCTCCACAAGGTAGGTGTATTAAACAGCTGAATGAGCGAATCCTTTGTGTTTAAACTCGCCGAATCACAAATGGCTTGTAAATCCTTTTTAAAAATTTTTACATGGTGATAAGCGTTTAAAATGTGATTACTGCTATCGATTTTCACATGGTACAATGTATCTGCGGCCAGATAAATGGAATCCTTTTCAACCAAGCGCGCATACACAGCACGTTTGGTGACGATGGCTTCTGATTTTTTTTCTTTAAACAAAATATAGTCGCCATACAAAGTTGATTTTTCGGCGGTATCGGTGAGAGAAATATTTTTAAGGGCCAAACCAATTTTATTGGTGCGATCATATTGCAAACTATCGCCACGCAGTATTTGCGCTGATGTTTTTAATAAAGCATTTTTGCTAAATCGCGCCTTCTCTTTATTGGTGTCGTACCAACCGTTTTCGCAGTAAATATAATCCTGTTGACTGGTGATGATGCTGGGTCCGACAAAATAGGCCGTTTTGTTACTTAAACGATAACGCAAGGTATCGGAATTCATTTTGTACTCAGGATTCACCAATACCACATCTTCTTTAAATGTGGCCTCTTTGGTGGCAGAATAATAATGGCCGTGTTTACTGGTGAGCGTGTTTTGCTTATTGACAATTTTACCGCCATTGTAATAATGCGCAATTGAGTTGGCAACATCAAAGGTGAGAAAATTAGTGTTTAAGGTCATGTCTTTTTCAACACATTTCACATTGTTTTCGAGGGTAGCCAATTTGGTTTTGCCATCGTAAAATAATTTGTCGCCGGTAACATGAATGCTATCGCCTTTGGTAATTAAAATATGGCCTTTGGCTTGCATGCTATTGTCGCCATCAATAATTAAAGCGGTATCACAATTGAGTAACACCCCTTCGTGTTCGCATTGTACGTGGCCGCTTAATACCTTGGCATCATTTTTTTCGCGGTCGAACGACAACGATTCGGCATGGATGATGCGTATTAATTTATTGGCTTTAGTAGCATTCGAATTTGTTTGTGCCTTGATGTGAAACACCAAAACAAAAGCCAAAAGAATATGTAAAAATCGATTATACATTGCGGTCAACCGGTTGCCAAATACTGGTTTTAATGCCCATGGTAAAACGAAAGAAACCATGAATTAAGGCCAGGTTCATAAAGTAAAAATGCGTGATAAATTTTAAAACTGTGTGATTTAATTTCAAAAAAAAGTTAATGAAAGCAATGATGATAAAAACAAGTTGCAGCAAAAAGGCCCAATGGTAAAGAACTGAAGCATGGCTTAACAACAAAGCAGACAGCAAAGCTGCAATAATGAAAAAAGGTGTATACCAACGCAAAACCTTGTGTGATAAAAATGCAAATCCGAAAGGTTTCCAAAAACGGTAAAGAATGGCTTTGAAGAAAAATAAATTCTGAAAATTACCTGAGGAAATGCGCACTTTGCGACGGTATTCATCTTGCATGGCGCCGGGTACATCTTCTTTGCAAAGCGACAATGGATTAAACAAAGCCTTGCGATTTTTTAATAAAACTTGAAAGGTGATGTAAAAATCATCGACATTAAATTTTGAGGGCACCTTGCTGAACAAATTATTGCGAATGGCATAACAACCTCCTTCGGCGCCCATAATCATATTAATGGCATTACTTTCGGCTGCTTTTACTCTGTTTTCGAGCGAGAGGTACATTTTTTCTTGCAAAGAAATGCCATCGTTACTGAATGATTGTTTGACGATGTTAGCAGCCATAATACCCACCTTGTCATCTTTAAAAAAACGCAATAATTCAAAGATGGTATTTTCGGTGAAAATAACATTGGCATCTGTCATGATTAAAATTTCTTCTTCGCACAAAGACTGTAATTCATTCACGATGCTTATTTTACCGACTCTACCGGCAAACTTCACCAATTGCAATTGCGGATATTGTTGACACAATTCAGCAACAATTGAATCGGTTTTATCACTTGAGGCATCAGATCCGATAAACAGTTTTATTTTATTTTTTGGATAAGTGGTCTTAAATATTGAATGAATTTTCTCGGCAATTACTTTTTCCTCATTATACGCAGCTACAAGCACTGCCACCGAAGGCAATGTATCATCACTAAGTTGAAATGAAGGGCGTTGTTTATGAGACTTTGAAAAAAACACAATCATGAAAAAAGGATACAAAACATAACTATGCAACACAGATAAAACAGAAAGCCAAAAAACAAGCATGAGCAAATTATTCATTGGCGATGCTTTTTAAAAAGGTGATTAATCCTAATACCACTTTCATGTTGTCGAATTGCTCTTTTGAAAAATATGCAGCATTTGTTTCCAATTCCTTTCGCATATTGTTGTTTTGCAGCAAAGCAATAACATCATTTGCAAAGTCATCAGCCGAATCGGCAATTAAAATATTTTTTTTATGCGTGCAATGAATGCCTTCGGCGCCAATTGTAGTGCTCACAATGGCTTTGCCATAAGCCATGCCTTCAATAATTTTAATTCTTAATCCGCTACCCGACCAAAGCGGTACAATCATAATTTGGTGTTGTTGGAAAAAGGTTTTGCCGTTCTCAACATTTTCAACAATTAAAACATTGGGCTTATTAATGTGAAAAAATTC
>JBAXXZ010000042.1:0-9582 GCA_037127575.1 Bacteroidota bacterium
ATGAAATGGATCACCGTATTTTTGTTTGTATTATCGACAAATTTAAAGGCGGTCCGGTTGGTATCAACACCATTAGCACGGCGGTTGGCGAAGAGGCCGGTACCATTGAAGAAGTGTACGAACCCTTTTTAGTACAAGAGGGTTATTTGGTAAGGACACCACGAGGACGTGAAGCAACAGAAATGGCCTACAAACATTTGGGTAAAAGTCCTTTACAGCGCAACGGCGGCCTGTTTGATTAAGATTAAAGCGCACTTAGAAATATCAGTAAAATTTGATTAGGATTGCAATAGCAATTGGTTGATCGTATACTTATGGGGATTTAATCAAGGGCCTTGTTGATCGAACAGCCTATTTAGTTTTATTCGCGAATGTTGATTTCAATGAATTAGGCGATTCACCTCTTGTGTGCTTGACGGTATTGACTGTTTTTACAAGCATTATAAGAAAATTCGAATGCATGAAATAGAATACAATTTTAGGAACCGGTTTAAGATTTTGCATTTTGAAAAAAAGGAAGCTCAACATGTGTGGTGACCATGGGTATGTATTGAAATTAAACCAAGGATTGTGCATTGCATTTGGTAAATGTATTTAGATGGTTGTTAGAATTAAGTTGTGATTGTAAAAAATATATTACAAAAAAGTACATTTGTTGTTCAAACTAAATAAATGTTTCATTTTCTATTAAGAACAATACCCCGCCCTATTTTAATTTGGTTTAGCCTTGGCTTTAGCAAAGTTGCTCCATATTTATATTATGGAGACAAATATGAAGACCCAATATCGGGAAAAACATACCGTAAATTTTTGCCCTATGGATATGGCGGCAGGGCAAAACGAAACAATGTACTTTGTCCGGGAAGCTTATCACTAGAGCGCCATAGACTTTTGTGGTTATATTTAAAAGAAAAAACCGATTTTTTTACGGTGCCGCACAACATGCTGCACATAGCGCCAGAACAGTGTTTTTACAAACTGTTCAAATCGCAAAAAAACTTAAAATACACCACGGGTGATTATAATAGCCCTATTGCCGACATACACTTTGATTTGCACAAGGCGCCGTTTAAAGACGGTGAATTTGATGTGATATTTTGCAATCACGTATTGGAGCATGTTGCGGATGCCAATCAATGTATGCGTGAGTTGTACAGGATTATGAAGCCGGGTGGATGGGGCATTTTTCAGGTGCCTTTGGATACTAATAAACAAGAAACGCTTGAAGACCCAACGATAAAAAGTGCTGAGGACCGTGAAAAGCATTATTGGCAAAAAGACCATGTGCGTTTGTTTGGCTTGGATTACAAGGATAAGCTGGCTGCAGCAGGTTTTGAAGTAAAAGTAGATGATTTTGTGAATACGTTAGGCGAAGCAAAGGTTGACCGTTATCGTTTGCCTGAAGGTGAGATGTTGTATTTGTGTAGAAAAAGCTAATTTTCTGAATGATACTTTTGAAATAATGGTGAATGGATATCGGTGCCTTAATAAAAAACAAAAGTATTAAGCCGAAAGAAAAGACTGTGCAAATATCGGGGCTTTTATTGCGGGGTGATTTGGGTGTGCACGAGTTAATTGCTTTTGCAGATAAAGCAAAGGATGCCGAAAAGGCTACTTGTATTGAATCATTAGAATTTACGAGTAAAATAAATGCAAGTTTGGTGAGTGTTAAGGCTTTTACTTTTGTGTGTGAACAATTGGCTTCCAAAGCGCCGCGTGTAAAGTGGGAATCGGCTAAGGTGATTGCTAATTCGGCCCATTTATTTCCAGAACAATTAAATACCGCTATTGGGGCATTGTTGCCAAATACCGAAGATAAGGGCACAGTAGTAAGATGGAGTGCTGCTTATGCATTGAGAGAAGTGTTGAAGATAAATGGCAAACACCAAGCAAGCTTGCTGAAAGCCATTGAAAGTATTGTGCTGGGTGAAGAAAAAAACAGCATTAAAAAAATTTATTTATCGGCCATCAAAAAAGCCTTCGAAGCCTAAAATCGGCTATATTTTAACATATTAATATCCTGTTCAATTAAAGGCTCATTCATTTGGGCTTTTCACTCATTGGCTCATTGATTTAATTTTATCCTTTGATTTGTTTTCTTAATTTTATTTAGATTAAATCTTCTGTCTTGGTTCTATTCTCAAAATATAAATTTCGCTTCGTCATTTTTTTGTTTGTAATAAATTTTATTTCACAAGCGCAAACCAAGGGTAATTTTTCTTCAAATGCACAATCCATTCAATCGCAAAATTATTTTACACAAAGCGGTGATATATTTGGTACCCGTGTTTTTGTTGAAAACAAGGGGCAGTTTAATGGTCGTATTCCCGGAAACGAAAAAATTTATTATGCTTTAGACAATGGTTTGGAGCAAATTTATTTTACGAAGAGAGGTTTGGTATATAAACAAGTAAAAATGCCGGTGCTGAATGAGGAGTACCGAGAAGCCATTGAGCGCGGAGAATTGAAAGAAACAGAACCTGAGGTGCATTACACCGCAATGAATTGGATTGGCTCAAATACAGAAGGCATTGAGATTGAAGCAAGTGAAAAACAAAAACATTATATCACTTACGGCAGCAAAGAATTAAATTCAAGCACCTACAAGCAATTGTTGTACAAAAATGTGTATCCGAATATTGATATTGATTATGTGATTCCTGAAGACCATGGATACGGCGTTAAATATAGTTTGATTTTACACCCTGGCGCATTACTGAAAGACATCAAATTTTTATATAGTGGTGATGTAAAGAAAATTAAACTAAACAAATTTGGAGAGGTTGAAATAAAAACCAGTTTGGATGACATTACCGAGCATGCACCCAAAACATTTGACCAAAGTACCCATGAAATGGCTTCGTCTTTTGTTTTAAATGATGACACCTTAGGCTTTTCGATTAGCAATTATAATAACACAGAAACTTTTATCATTGATCCATGGGTAGGCTCAGTAAATACACTTTCAACGAACAATGCCGCCTATGATGTGGATTATGATTTTGGTGGCAATACCTTTATTTATGGTGGTTCTAATTCATTCAAAGTGGCGATGTACAATGCAATTGGATCATTGCAGTGGACCTTTAGCGGCACAGTAACAAGTATTGGATGGACAGCAGGCGGTTATGCCAGTAATTTAGGCGTTGATAAGTTTTTAAGTAAAACATTTGTTGGACAGGGATTTTTTACGGGTGGTGCCAAGGTGGTTAGATTAGATGCCAATGGGAATTACGACAGCTTTGTGAGTACCGCCAATACGAGCTACAATGAAATTTGGGAAATGGGATTTCACTGTATTACAGGTAATGTTTTTATTTTAGGAGGGGGTACTTCATCGAATATTTGTGCTGCAACAATTAGTTCAGTTACATCCAATTTAACCTTATCGGCTTTTAATCAAACAGCCACATCATGTTGTCAGGATATTGTGTCACATGCCATTGATGACCAAGGAAACATCTTTACCTATTTTGTGAGTGCTGGAGGCACGCCTAGCATGAACAATAAAATTGTGAGGGTGGCAACATCATTTACCAATAATGTATGGGTACAAACTAGCGGCTACAATAGTTTTAGTGAAGCCGCCAATAAAGGAAATTATTCAGGCGCTGCAGTGTCGTCGAATGGATTTAATTGTTTATCAGTAAACGCTAATTATTTGTATTTCTACGACGGTTTCAATTTGGCGGCTTACAACAAAACCACAGGCATAATGGTTGGCAGCACAACAGTGCCGGGTTTAACATTGCGTCAACAAGGCGGCATTGCCGTTGATGATTGCAATAATATTTACATTGGTGGTAACGGTTCAATTCGAACTTATACTTTTAACGGTACATCTTTCAGCACCCTCACCCCTATTGCTTTAAATGTAACTGTTACAAACCAATATGTTTGGGATATAAAAATGAACCGAAACACCAAAACACTTTTTGTTTGCGGCAGTGGCTTTGTTGGCACTTATTCTGCCGGCATCAGTGCCACTTGTGCTGTGCCATTGGGTTTATGTGTTTTTAATCAAGCTGGTGTTGCAGTGAGTAGTTCATCAATTACTTGTGCCACCTTAGGTTCAGCCACGGTAAGTGCTAATGGCGGCACCGGACCCTTTTCTTACACTTGGATACCCAGCGGCCAAACAAGTTCTGTTGGAACAAATTTAAGTCCGGGCACCTACACCATATTGGTATACGATAATGGTTCAAATTCGAATTATACAACCACCACCACCTTTATTTCGCCTGTACCACTTACTGCCACGGTTGGCAATACTTTTATTTTACCATGTAATGGTTCGAGTAGCGGCACAGCAGCAATTGTTAACATGGCCGGTGGATCAGGTAATCAATCATACGCTTGGACAACTGGTACATTAACACAAACAACAAATTCAATTGGTGGATTAAGTGCAGGAATATATACTGTGAATGTTACCGATGCTTTAACAAGTTGTGTTTTTACGGGCACCTTTAATATTTTACAACCATCGTCGGTTGGTGTGATGTTGTTTGTTAGTAATCCAACCGTGTGTGTTGGACAAAGTTCAACGTTAACGGCCATGGGTACAGGTGGCAGTCCAGGTTATATTTTCTCTTGGACCGGTGGCCCAACCACCGACACTTTTGTAGTGAGTAGTAATTCTGCAGGCACTTATAGTTACAATATTTTTGTTCAAGATTCACATAGCTGTCCGGCCAATGCCGTTGCCACTGTTACTTATGTGGCCAATCCGGTTATTTCAGTAGCGAATTTTTCAATTTGTCCTTTACAAACCGGTACCTTAAATGCAACCGGCGCAACAAATTACACATGGAATGCAAGTTGGGTTGGTGTTAGCTATACTGATGCACCAACGGGTACACAGCAATATACAGTTGTTGGAGAGGCTCAAACCTGTACAAGTTCTGCAACAGGCAGCATAATCTTAAAATCAGTGCCTATACCAACTATTGTAACGAATAGTCCTGTTTGTAGCGGTCAAAATTTAACTTTTACAGTGCTTGGGGGCAGTACCTTTGCCTGGTTAGGTCCACAATCTTATTCTTCACTTTTACAAAGCAATACCATTTCGGCGGCAAGTCCTTTTCATAACGGTGTTTACAACGTAACGGTTACTGCGGCCAATACATGTACGGCATCTGCAGCCATTACGCTTTCGGTGCATGCCACGCCAAGTTTAAGTGCTGTTGGCGGCACAGTTTGTAGCACCCAAACTTTAAATTTAAATGCCAATTCGGTGCCCGGCTCTATGTATTTATGGTTAGGGCCGCTGGGTTACAACAACATTTTTCAAAATCCGAGTATCATTCATCCTGCTGCCAGTGCATCAGGAAATTATACAGTTAAAGCAACATCTCCGCTCGGCTGCACCAACACAGCCATTGTAGATGTAACGGTGACAAACATGCAATCAATTTATCCAACAAATAATTCGCCTTTGTGTTTTGGTGACAATCTTACTTTCAACCCCAATAATACCGGTGGCTTAAACTTTGCTTGGAATGGACCCGCCGGATTTAACAGTCTCTTACAAAACCCTTCAATAAACAATGTTTCTTTAACTGCCAATGGTATTTATTCGATAACGGTAAGTGCAGGACCATGTATCAAAACAGGAACAACTATGGTACTGGTGCATGCATTACCATCACCGCTTGCTTTTAATGATGGGCCAGTGTGTGAATTACGTCCGTTTCATTTGAGTGTATCCACACCTTCCAATAACACCATTACTGCTTATGTTTGGCAAGGACCGGGTAACTTTGTTGCTTATTCAGCGCAAAGCCAAGTGACTACAAGCCAATTAATTCATTCGGGTATTTATTCAATTTTGGTAACCGACAACCATGGCTGTAAAAATAGCAGTACAACAACAGTGAGTATATTAAATAACCCTACAGTAACTGCTAGCGGCGATACCGTTTGTTTATATCAGCCTGCCGAGTTAAAAGCATTTGGGGCTAATAGTTTCAGGTGGTACAACAATACAGGTAATTTTAGCTCCTTACCCAATGCCAGTATTACAAAAGCCTCTAATGTTGCTCCTACCGTTTACACAGTAATAGGAACATCTGCAAACACGTGCACCGCATCTGCTACTGCCACACTCTATACTTGGGCATTACCACAACCATCGGTATCGGTTTGGCCAAACAATGCTGCATGTATTTTCAATACCTTTAATTTAGAAGGTCAAGGGGCATTATATTATAGTTGGACAGGGCCGGGAAATCGCCAGTATTCAGGTCAAAATCTCCATCTTTTCGTTAACAGTATGACTTATTCGGGGGTGTATACCCTAACCGGTATTGATCAACACAATTGCCGAACCGATGTTACTACACAAATAACGGTTTACAACTTACCGGATGGTTATTTATCAAAAGGTATTCGTGAAGCATGTATACCATTTACTTCGGAATATGTATTTAGTCCTGCTTCCGGCAATGCATCACTTACGAGCTTTTCTTGGGATTTAGACGGCAAAACAAATACCACTGGTAGTTTCTTCAAAACATTCACCAAGCCCGGCACCTATCTTTTAAAAGCCCGAATGACGGATGTGAATGGCTGCGCCAATACAATGACCGTAATGATTAATGCTTGGCCACAACCAATTGCGAATTTCTCTTATAGTCCCAGCGCACCAATCGAAAATAGCGATGAGGTAATCTTTAACAGCACCTCAACCGGCATTCAACTCACTGAGTGGAATTGGTTTTTTGCGCCTGAGATTAACCAAAAAACAGGTTACACCGTGAATAAGGAAGTAACATCTTATTTATTTAGAGAAGCCGGCAATTATCCTGTTGCTTTGGTAGTAAAAAACTTAAACGGTTGTTCAGACAGTGTGGTGAAGGTGATCCATATTGAAGAGGATTTTAATGTGTATGTGCCCACTGCCTTTACACCAAATGCCGATAAAGAGAATGATTTATTTATGCCCGTAACAAGAGGCATTAAAGCCTATCATTTTTATGTATTTGATCGGTGGGACGAAAAAATGTTTGAAAGCACAGATCCGGCGGCAGGATGGAATGGCACCCACAAGGGAAAAGAATGTAAACAAGATGTGTATGTGTGGAAGTTAATTGTGACTTCTAAACACGATGTGCAAAAAGTTTACACCGGTGAGGTAACTTTAATCAAATAACTTTTAGTAATGGCGATTTTATAGCCTTATGATTTAAACCAAGGATTAAGGGCTTAAGCTTTCAATTTTAAATATTCTTCGAATGGTATATGCTGCATAAATTCTTTTGAATAGATGTATTCATATACTTTATCAGCCCATGCTTTGTGGCTTTTTGATGGATCAAAAACTTTGTAACTGAAAGGAATACCGAAATGTATGCGGATGTTCTTTTTATCGGCACGAAACATTTCATCCGGCAACAAAATCATTTCTATGTTGGCTTTAATACCAAGGCGTTTGCGCCAAATGGCAAAATTGTAAAAGAATTTAGAGTTTTCACCTTCAATGAATACAGGTTGCACCAGGCGTTTATGATCAATGGCTTGTGTGACAAAACTTTTTTTCCAACTTAAGTCGCGCACAATTCCATTCATTTTGCGGGACACTAAACCCGCAGGAAAAATAAGAACAGCGCCTCCTTGTCGGAATATCTCTTCCATTGTTCTAAGTGATCCGGCAGAGGCTGCACCTAGTTTATTTACAGCAACAAAAACATCCCCGTAATTGGTAATACTTTTGAGTACATCATTAACGAAAAAATACACATCAGATCGAACTTCACCAACTGCTTGAATTAAGGCCATGCCATCTAAACCTCCCAAGGGGTGATTGGCGGCAACAGTAACATTTTCGTTAACAGGAATTCGTTCCGGATGAACAGATTCAACTTTTGCTTTGATTACCACTAAAGCATTCTTATTAAAATCGAGTCCACGTCTATCATGAAGAATTCGCATGGCATTGTTGATGTTGTCCTCATTCAATAACCTTTTGATGTAACGAATAGCAAAACGCGGCAGCCACTTATAAAGTTTGTGCGCTTTTTGTTTTAATACATCTTCGATGTCAATAAACTTCTTTTCCTCAGTCATTTCGGTTTGAAATTAAAAAAAATAGTAGTGATAAAAAAATTGAATTCAAAATGCTATTGAACTGAATTGACAGAATGTTTAGAATCCGGCAATACATTCTGCATGTCCCAATTTAACTTTTTCACAAAATCTCTTTTACGTTCTTTGCAATCCATTAATTGACAAATTGTGCAGGAATGCGGCAAACAAGGGTCAGCATGAATAAAAAACTCAATTTGATAATTTAATTCTTGCAAAGCCAATTGGCCCAAGGCATCTACCTCTTTATGGGCCTCTTCAAGCGAAAAATACCAAGGCAATGTCATATGACAATCAACGTGCACCACAGAACCATATTTCACCACGCGTAAATTATGTATATCAATCCACGACAATTTTCTTTTTGAATTTAGAAAAGTGATGAGGTGTTCTATTTTTATATAATCAGTTTTATCCAATAAGTTGAAGATAGATTCTTTAATTAATCCAAAGCCGGTATAGGTTATTAAAAGTCCCAGTAAGATAGTGATGACATAATCTATCCAAAATATTTGTGTAAAATAAATTAAGATTAAACCAATAACCAAGCCAACACTGCTCCAAGTATCGGTCATTAAATGTTTACCATCAGCCACCATGGTAGACGAATGCAATGCATTTCCACGCGCAATTAATACACGTGCCATAATGTAATTTACGATGCCTGAAAAAGCCGAAAGGTAAAGTCCAATGTCAATATGGTGTATTGGTTCGGGATGAAAAAAAGCGATGGCTCCTTTAATGAGCATGGCAATGCCCGCCAAAAAAATCATCCCGCCTTCAACACCGCTCGATAAAAATTCGATTTTCCCATGGCCATAAGGATGGTCTTCATCTTTGGGACGTGCAGCATAATAAAGGCTATAGAGCGCAAACATGCCTGCAAGCACATTCACTATTGATTCAATGGCATCGGTTAAAATGGCGTTGGATTGGGTGAGAAAATAAGCGTAAAACTTAATTCCCATTAATAAGGTCCCAATAATGAGAACCCACTTCATGGTTTTTATTTTGATGGTTTGTTGCTGCATGGTGTGTGAATTTACAAAAATACCCCACGTAGTTAAACAAGAATTCATGAATAAGTGAATATATTCGCAAAAAAGAAAATACATGAACTTACCCTCCACGCCTAAAAAATGGAAATTTGCACTCTTGGTTTGGTGCTTTATTTATCCGAGCATTACCATTTTATCAATGACTGTTTTGCCTTTGCTTACAGCGCTGGTGCCCCCTTTACGCACCTTAGTAATGAGTTTAATTTTGGTTCCGATTATGGCCTATTTTTATATTCCGTATATCAATAAGCGTTTTTTTGTTTGGTTAAGAAAATAACCAAACCAATGTTTGCCTTTGTGATTAAAGGCAACGGAAACTTTTCGGCAACGATTTTAATAAATTAATCTCTATCTTCATTCTTAAAAAAAAGCAAAAATTAATTTACTAAATACAGCCAAAACAGGCATTCTATTAAACAACATAAGTACACAACTAATT
>JBAXXZ010000043.1:0-9482 GCA_037127575.1 Bacteroidota bacterium
ACCCAATACATACATTGTGTCGAAGGCCACAAAAAATGCCGGCATTACCATGGCTTTAAGTGGTATTGGAGGGGATGAACTTTTTGCGGGATACGATGTGTTTAAACGTATGCATGCTTTGCAATCTAAATCATGGCTCAATGCGGTACCTGGTTTTGCGCGAAAATTGGGCGGCAAAGTGATTCAATTAAAATACAAATCAGTCAGCGGTAATAAAATTGAAGAACTCCTCTCGCAAGAAAAAATTAATTTTCAATCGGCCTATCCTTTAAACAGAAGTTTATACACGCAGCGTGAACTGCAGCATTTAATGCCTCAGGCAAAACCCTTTGCCAATATTCAAAATATCATCAAACAAATTCCGCAAAAACAAAACCACATATTAAGTAGTGTTTCTTTAGCCGAAATACAAACCTACATGCAAAACACATTGCTTCGCGATACTGATCAAATGAGCATGGCGGTAGCATTGGAAGTGCGCGAGCCCTTTTTAGATTACCAATTACTTGAGTTTGTGTTAGGCATTAACGACACTCAAAAATTTCCACATAGTCCAAAAAAACTCTTGGTAGATGCGCTTGGTGATTTGCTGCCTTCTGAAATTGTGAACCGCCCTAAAATGGGCTTTACATTGCCTTGGCAAAAATGGATGAAAGAAGAATTATATTCGTTTTGTGAAAAAAACATGAAAGAATTCGCACAATTGTCGTTTAATTCAAAAGCGGGCATTGAAGGTTTGTGGCAAAAATTCTTGGCAAACGATCCTCAAACCTCTTGGAGCAGAATTTGGCACTTGGTCGTACTCAATCATTGGCTAAATGAAAATCAATTAATCGATTAATTTGTCAAAACCAAAAATAGCCGTTTTTATCGATTGGTTCTTGCCTGGCACAAAGGCAGGCGGACCAGTGCGCTCGGTGTACTCATTAATTTCTTTACTAAAAGATGAATTTGATTTTTATGTGATTACCGCTAACACTGATTTGGGCGAACAAAAACCTTATGAAGACATTGTTCCCAATCAACTTATTTTTAAAGATCATGTGCACTATTTTTATTTTAATCAGGCACAATTAAATAATGAGAATACCATAAAGCTCCTTGCCGAAATTCAGCCCGATTTAATTTACCTCAACAGCTTTTGGTCATTGCACTTCTCAATCAGCATCGTTCGATTAAAACAAGCCCACAAAATAAGCGCGCCTGTTTTATTAGCTCCTAGGGGCATGTTGGGCAAAGGGGCTCGCAGTTTAAAGGCATTTAAAAAGAACCTTTACCTTTTAGCCGCAAAGCAATTCGGTTGGTACCGTGGCATCTATTTTCATGCTACACAATCACATGAAGAAAACGATATTCGCACCGTTTTTCCTGTAGCCAAAATCACCATTGCTGCCAATATCAGCTCCCTAAGCCCTATTAAAAATGTTTGTGAAAAAAAAGAAGGGCATTTAAAACTATTTTATTTGTCGCGCATCGCCAGGGTAAAAAACCTTCATTTTGCATTGGAAATTCTTAAAGACTTGGCGCCCACAATTCAAATTGATTACCACATTTTCGGCAACCTCGAAGATAAAGAGTACTGGCAAGAATGTGAGAAAATAATTTCCACTTTGCCTTCAAATATAAGGGTTGAACTAAAGGCTGAAATTTCATTCGATAAAATTCAAGACACCATAAAGCATTACCACTGCCTATACCTGCCAACATTAAATGAAAATTTTGGCCACGCCATAGTAGAAAGTTTACTTTGTGGATGCCCCGTAATTATTAGCGATCAAACGCCTTGGAACGATTTGCAAGTACATTCGGCAGGATATGCGATCGCCCTCACACATCGAAATGAATTTATTTCTGCAATCATACATTACGCTTCCTTAAATAATGCGAACTTTAAAAATGAATCCAATGCCGCCCAAGAATACATTGGTAAAAAAATAAACACCCAAGCTACTGTTGAACAATACAAACACCTATTCAATGACTGCATTAAAAACTGATTTATCATCATTTAAAAATGATTGGTACAAACCCGGCCGCTCGGCTTTTATAATTGCCGTATGGTATGTGGTAAACAGAGTTTTTTTTAAATCCTTTTTCCCAAATTACGCTGTGAAACGCTTTTTGTTGCGCATGTTCGGCGCCAAAGTAGGTCAAGGCGTAGTGATTAAACCGCATGTGTCAATTAAATACCCTTGGCATTTACACATAGGCAATTATGTGTGGATTGGCGAAGAAGTATGGATTGATAATTTAGCCAAAGTTACCTTAAAAGACCATTCCTGCATTTCACAAGGTGCCCTGTTGTTATGCGGTAATCACAATTACAAAAAAACAAGTTTTGATTTGTTGGTTGGCGAAATCACTTTGGAAGAAGGCGCTTGGGCCGGCGCTAAAACTGTTGTTTGTCCGGGGGTTAAATTAGGCAGCCACAGCTTACTAACAGTTGGCAGCATAGCAACGTCATCCTTAGAGGCACATTGGATATACCAAGGCAATCCTGCCAAAAAAATAAAACTAAGAGAGATAAAGCGTTAATCCTTTTCGTCAACACGCAACACTTTGTTAATGCCTTTTACCTTTTTCAAATTTTCTATCAAATGGTTCAGGTGTTTGGTGTCGTGCACATATACCATGATGGTGCCTTCAAACAAACCGTCATCGGTGTCGAAATTAATCGAGCGCATGTTCACGTTGTTTTCGTTTGAAATTACCTTTGTAATATTGTTCACAATCCCCAATTCATCCGTGCCCGTAATTTTTAGTCCCGCTAAAAAAGAAATCAATTGATCATTTACCCATTTGGCCTTCACCACACGGTAAGCGTAATTTGATAATAATTTTATGGCGTTCGGACAATTCACGCGGTGAATTTTTATGCCCTCACCCACCGTAATAAATCCAAATACATCATCGCCGGGAATAGGATTGCAACATGGCGCCAAATTATAATCCAGTTTCTGTAAATCATCCCCAATTACCAACATGTCGGTTTTACCCCTGGCACTGGTTACCAATTCTTCCAACCTGTGTGCATCGGGTTTTTTTATTCTTCGGTTTGGGTTTTGCCTGAATTTTAAAAATTCTTTTATTTCATTGGCATCTACATTACCCAATGCTGCCCGATAAAACAATTCCTGTGTAGATGGCAATTTTAAAAAATTACAAAACTCCTGGGCAATCTGGTGGTTGTATGCCACTTTTAACCGCTCCATTTTCTTTTGAATAATTTCCTTTCCTTCTTCTGCTATTTTTTTTCGCTGGTCTTTTAAACTGCTTTTAATTTTTGATTTGGCCTTGGCCGTAATCACATAATTAATCCAATCTTCTTTTGGAACTTGTTTGTTACTGGTTAAAATTTCAACCTGGTCACCACTGCTCAACACATTACTCAGCGGCACCAATTTATGATTTACCTTTGCGCCAATACAGTGCTCGCCAACCTTGGTGTGAATTTCAAAGGCAAAATCTAACGCAGTGGCTCCAACTGGCATTGTCTTCATGTCGCCCTTGGGCGTAAACACAAACATTTCATCACTGAATAAATTCAGTTTAAAATCATCAATAAACTCTAAGGCGTTTGGATCAGGATTTTCCAACATCTCCCGAATGCGTAAAAGCCAGTTTTCGAGATTGCTTTCTTTCTCTGCTGCACTATCTTTATATTTCCAATGTGCCGCATAACCATTCTCCGCCAAATCATCCATGCGCGTGGTGCGTATTTGCACCTCCACCCATTTCCCATCAGGCCCCATCACGGTTGTGTGCAGGCTCTCATAACCGTTACTTTTAGGCGTGCTAATCCAATCGCGCAAACGTTCAGGACTAGGCTGATAAAAGTCGGTGATGATTGAATATACCTTCCAACAATCGGCTTTTTCACTTTCAAGTTGTGAATCAATCACAATGCGAATGGCAAACAAATCGTAAATCTCCTCAAAGCTGACATGTTTGAATTTAATTTTATTGTAGATGCTGTAGATGGACTTAGGCCTGCCGAAAATTTTAAATTTTAAGCCTTGTTCGGTCAAAATTTCTTTTAAGGGTTCAATAAATTTTTGAATGAAACGTTTCCGTTCAGGCTCGCTAACTTTTAATTTATTTGCTATATCATTGTATGTTTCAACATCGGTAAATTTTAAACCCAAATCTTCCAGTTCGGTTTTAATGGTGTTTAAACCCAAGCGATGGGCCAAAGGAGCATATAAATAAAGTGTTTCGCTGGCTATCTTCATTTGCTTATCGCGCTTCATGTGATCAAGCGTGCGCATGTTGTGTAACCTATCCGCAAGCTTTATCAGAATCACACGAATGTCTTCACTCATGGTCAACAACACTTTTCTGAAATTCTCTGCCTGTATGGATGAGGTGTTATCTATAACGCCGGAAATTTTGGTTAAGCCATCAATAATTTGGGCTACTTTCTCACCAAACAATCCTTTTACATCATCCAATGAAAGATCGGTGTCTTCAACAGTATCGTGCAAAAGAGCGCAAACAATGCCGGTGGTACCCAAGCCAATTTCTTCGGCGCAAATTTGGGCTACAGCAATTGGATGATAAATATATGGTTCCCCGCTTTTACGCCGCATTTGTTTGTGCGCTTCAACCGACACCTCAAACGCTTTACGGATAATTTCTTTGTCACCTTTTTCCAATCGGCGTTTGCAAGCCTTCATTAAAAGCTTATAGCGGTTTAAAATCTCTTTCTTCTCTGCTTCAATGTCTATTTGCATGTTCAGAACTACTTGATATGAATGGAAACATGAAGGTATTAATTTTTGATGAGAACTTTGTTGGGTATTGGCGTATAAACGGTGAATTTTTAATTCCTTCAAAAATGCCTTAATGGCACAATTCAAACATTTTGCCCGGTTTACTTTTAACCAAATTCGAAAATTCTAACTGCAATAGGATTGCTGATATTTTACTAATGGGCATTTGTGTATTTAAGCACAACTCATCCAAATGCACTGCGCTTTTACCTATCAGTTGCTCCATCACAACTTTTTCATCCAAAGTTAAATCCAACATCAATGGAATTTGTTTTGATTTACTTTTTTTATTTTCCTTTTTTTGCCATTGCATCGCGTCCACTAAATCTTCCACGTTTTCTATCAGGGCTGCCTTGTTTCGTTTTATGAGGCCGTTTCCGCCTTCAGCAAGCACATCGCCGGCCTGACCCGGCAAAGCAAAAACATCTTTATTATAACTATTGGCTATTGTAGCGGTAATTAAACTGCCGCCCGTTCTTTTACTTTCAATCATGATTAAAGCATCGCATAAGCCGGCAACAATTCTGTTCCGTTTCGGAAAATTAACCGCGTCGGGATTGGTGCCGCTCATAAAATCGGTCAACAAACCCCCTTGTTTAATCATACGTTTGGCGATTTTATCATGTGTTTGCGGATAAATTCGATCCAAACCATGCCCCAATACACCAACCGTTAGTAAGTCATTCTCCAAGGCCGTTTTGTGTGCGATCACATCCACCCCATAGGCCAAGCCGCTTAATATTAATACATTGTGTTGTTTTAAGTCGGCCACAATTTCTTTTGTTTTCTCCTTGCCATAATCGCTTGGCTTTCTGGTGCCTACAACCGCTACAATTTTTTCGGCATTTAAATTCGCATTACCTTTGTAATAAAGCATTATCGGACCATCGCTGCACACTTTTAGGCGAGAAGGATAGTTGTTGCTGGTAAAAAATAAGGTTTCTATTTTGTATTGTTGTATGAATTTTATTTCCTGCTCTGCGCGTTTTAATAAGTGATGGCTCGAAACAATTGATTTGGCATTGATTTCACCTATACCCGGAATTTTAAGCAGCAAGCCCTTTTTTTGTTTAAATATTTCTTCCGCGCTGCCACAATAGGACAAGAGGCTTTTCGCGTTGATATCGCCAATGCCATTGATAAGGGTTAAAGCAACTTGATATAAAAGTTCGTCTTTCAATTCTTCATGTAAAACTAATGCAGTTTTTCACAAACCCTTGCTTTATTTTGTAGTAAATAAAAAACCGCTAGTTAAATAGCGGCTTTTCAGTTATTTGACCGGGGGTTTTCCGGCCGGTTTTGGTGCGGTTGGTTTTGGGGGATTAAAATAATCTTTTTGCTTTTGATTGTTTGGATCAATTTCCTTAATGGCAGCAAACATTAAATCTGCATTGGTTTTGTCTTTTTTGGTGACAAAATAATACCCCAAATATTCAAACGACTCAAGGGTTTCTTTTTTATAAGTGTTAGATTTTTCTTCCGGTTTTATATTACTTTGAACCCTTTCATACCAAGTTTTAGCCAAATCTTTTTCAGCCATTGGATCTAATGCCGCATTGGTTCTACCTTTCCAAATATAAACAGTTGGCCAAGTTGGATTTAATTTTGCCAATTGCGAAAAAGAAGAGTCTGCCTTTACATACAATTGTTTGTATTCAGGTTCTTTAATTGCTCTAAGTGATGCATCCTTAATATTATTCAATTCTGTTTGTTTGGCGCCTGCCAAATAATAATAGGCTCTGCCCAAACTAAACCAATCGTTGTTGTTTAAACTTTTTTGATCGATAGCGATTTTCTTGTCAAAATACAATATGGCTCTGTCGTATTTTTTTTGCTTATACGCCGTGTTGGCGATCTCGCTGTAAACATCACCGGCTATATTTTGATCTAAAGCAATGCCTTTTTCCATTTCAATAATCCCTAAGCTGTCTTTTCCGTTGCGCATCAACAAAATACCTCTGTATTTATAATCCAAAGCAATGTATTTAAAGTTTTGGCCGGCGTTAGCAAAAAAATCATTGATGGCCAATAAGCCTTTGTTATAAGCTTCTTTATCAGTTTTGTCACCCATTTCCGCGTAACTATATGCCGCCAAACGCTCCATGTAAATGCTGTTGTAATTCTGTTTTTTTAAGTTTTCGTATTCTGCAATGGCATCAATGTATTGTTTATTTGAGAAGAGGGCGCTCATAAAACGGTAACGGGCAAAATCACTATTATTTAACTCAAGATACTTCTTCCAGTTTTCAATTGAGTTGGTGAGTTTGCCTGACAAGAAATACAATTCAGCTTTTTCGCGGTAGGCAGGGGCAAAGTTAGGATCAATGGCTTCAGCTTCCTTATATTTCTCCAAAGCCAGTTGCCAGTTACGGGCTCTTTTATACAACTTCCCCTCACTTAAAATACCTTTGGCGCTTTTTGAATTTAAAGTGGTGGCGGTTTTATAACTTTTAATGGCAAGACTACCGTCGGTTGGATTTTTTTCCAATTGTGCATCACCTAACAAAATATAGTTCTCCGGATTTTTTGGATCTAACTTAATGGCGCTGTTTGCGTAAGTCATGGCGTCGTCAGGATTCTTTATTTCAGTGGCCAACCAAGCTTCCGATAAACGACGAAACACCTCAGCATTTTTACTTGCGCTTAATGTAATGGCTTTGTAAAACTGGGCCTTGGCATCTTCAGCCTTGGCTTTAGTTAAAAATATTTTACCGAGCCCCACATAATTTAATGGATTGGTGGCGTTAATTTCAATGCCTTTCGAATAAAAATACTCGGCGCTATCAATGTCACCGCGCTTAAAAAAATTCTCTCCAAAATAAAAATAGTTTTCTCCTTTTGTTGGTTCCTTTTGTAACAAGGCCCTAAAGTCTTTTGCCGCTGCATCAAAATTTTCGCCGTCTGTTTTTACAATAATGTCTTTTAAGCTTTGGGCAAAACTACCCAATGTTGTTAAACTAATGCTAAGAAATAAAATGTGTGTTTTCATGGTCATATTGTGTGTAAAAATAGGTATTTACATTGGTTCAAAGGAAGTGCCAGTTTACATCCGGTTCATTTTTTTAATGAATTTTATGACTTGAATGGCTAATCTAATTTGTATTGATGGTTTCGAATTTAACTTCTACCATTCTTTCCTGTTGCTTAAATGGCAATAGTCCTTGCTTCAAGAAGGTCATTTGGCCTTTCGGGCCTGCCAAATAAGTCTCAAATCCCTTGGCCAAAGTAAAATCACCGGTTTTGCGGTAATAGTATATTTTTCTTGTAAATGGATAATCCCCTAATTTAAATGCGCTTTGACTTGGGTAGCTTATTTTACCTTCACCCTTATTGATGCCCAGCAATTTTAAACTTGTTTCATAATGTTTACTAATAGAATCATCTTTGTCGCTTAACCAAGCAAAATCAATGCAGGCAATGGTGGTATTGTTTTTTTCAAGATAGTCTAACGCCTCCAAAGTAGAATTGAGCACACTAACACGACTTGAGCGTTTTTTTCCAACCAGCACCGAATCCATCACATACTGCGCGAGTGAAGAATTGTTCATGTCCAATAATAGCTGACATTTTTGTGCCTTACCGGTGCTGTCGTTTAATTCTCCATTTTCGGTGGTAGCCAAACGTTGTAAATCTTTTAATGTGATGGTTTTTATCGGGGAATTTTTATTGACTATAATGGCAATACCACTGAATGCCAAACAAGAATATTTCGGGTCATAGCTTTTAGAAGCAAAGGCTTTTTTTTCTTTGTTATTGAGCATGCGCGAAATTACAATGGCTTCGCAACTGTCTTTGTAAAGGGCCTCAACGGCATCGTTGTCGTTGCTTTCCACCAAGTGAATGTGGGCATTTGGATACTGACTCTCAAAGGTGTAAGTCTGATTTTTTAATTGCAAATAAAGTCCTTGATCGTAATACACTTTTAAGTGCCCTGAGATTGACGAATTGTCTTTGTAATCGTTTTTAAAATAATCATCACACGAACACAAAAAGCAGCTTGCCAAAAAAAATAAAATGCTTTTTAAAACCTGCGTATGATTTATTTGAGTAGGCATGCTATTCGTCTTTGCTTTTTTGTTTACTCAATTGATAAATTCTAAATGCACGATAAGCGGCATAAGTAAACATTAAGCCGATAAAAAAACTGCGTTTATGCCCGTATAAACGGTCAGTCATAACATCAGTAAATGCAACCAGGCAGCCTAAGAAAAGCACTATCACCACCATCACAATACCAAACCATATCGATACTAATCCTGTTATTGGTCTCATTTTTTACTTTTTACAAAAAAAGCCATAACATGGGTTATGGCTTTTATATTTATTGATTAATCATTATTGAATTTTAAATGCCACTGGAATGGTATAAGATACACGCGCAGCGCGTCCGTTTTGTCTTCCGGCTTTCCATTTATTTGGATAGGCTTTTAATACACGTACTGCTTCCCTATCACATTCCCCGCAACCCGGTACACCTTTTAATACTTGTACATCAGATAAAGAGCCATCCATTTCCACCACAAACTTCAAAAATACTTTTCCTGAAATGCCAGCTTCACGCGCCATGGCAGGGTATTGAATGTTTGAACCAATGTATTTATAAAAAGCTGTAATGCCTCCCGGAGGTTCTGGCATTTCTTCAACAACAGCAAAAATTTCTGCCTGCGCTTCAGCAGGACCGGTGTTCTCGCTTGGTGGGGCGACCATATC
>JBAXXZ010000044.1:0-9417 GCA_037127575.1 Bacteroidota bacterium
GTATTGGGGAAAGGTCTATTTCAAGGCAATTTTCAAGGGCGCGAAATATTTGATGAAAAACATTTAATACCCTAAAACTTCTCTTACTTTTTGTAATTTTTCATTGGCCATTGCTGAGGCTTTTTCCTCTCCAATGGCCAATTCTGTTTCAAGGATGTCGGTGTTCTCCATTAAATTATTGTACTCGGCTCTTTGGTCTTTATACTTGTCTAAAATTAATTCAAACAAGGCTGTTTTAGCATGACCATAACCAAAGCCGCCCTGCAAATAATTTTGTCGCATACTTTCAGTTTGCTCGGCAGTGGCCAATAATTGAAACAATTTAAATGTATTGTCCATGTCAGGATCCTTCGGCTCTTCCAAGCTTTTACTGTCGCTCACAATACTCATCACAACTTTTTTTAATTCTTTTTCAGGCAAAAACAAATTGATGAAATTATTATACGATTTACTCATTTTTTGGCCATCTATACCCGGCACAATCATCACGCGGTTGTCAATAAAAGCTTCGGGCACCGTAAACAATTCTTGTTGTAATTTATGATTGATTGATTTTGCGATATCAATGGTCATTTCAAGATGCTGTAATTGGTCTTTACCCACCGGCACAAAATTGGCATCGTATAATAAAATATCTGCCGCCATTAAAACAGGATAGGTAAACAAGCCCACATTCACATCGCTCAGCCTTTCGCTTTTGTCTTTAAAAGAATGTGCGTTGGCCATCATCGGAAATGGCGTGAAACAACTCAAATACCAGGTTAGCTCACTAACTTGCGGTACGCGGCTCTGACGGTAAAACACACATTTGTCGGTATCTAATCCAAATGCCAACCAAGTTGCGGCGACCGCCATGGTGCTTTGTTTAATAAAAGCCGGGTCTTTTACACTGGTTAGTGTGTGCATATCAGCAATAAACAATAAGCTATCGTTTTGCGGTTTTTGACTTAACGCAATAGCAGGCACAATGGCGCCTAATATGTTGCCAAGGTGCGGTACGTTAGTGCTTTGAATTCCTGTTAATATTCGTGCCATAATGCTTCAAATTTACAAATTATCGTGCAATGCGGTAACGCATCTTTCTCCATCCATTGCGGCACTTACAATGCCACCCGCATAACCCGCTCCTTCACCACAAGGAAATAAATTTTTTAACTGTGGATGGAATAATCTTTCCGAATCTCTCGGAATACGCACAGGCGTTGAAGTGCGCGACTCCACGCCCAATACAACGGCTTCATTGGTTAAGTAACCGCGCATTTTATTGCCGAATGCCTTAAATCCTTCGCGCAAGGCCGGCCCAATTAATGCGCCTAATACTTGTTGCATGTCGACACTTTTGGTGCCCGGCTGATAACTCGACTTCACCAATTGTTGACTATGCTTGTTTAATACAAAATCTTGCAAATTTTGCGCAGGTGCCGCTTGTGTCTTTCCGCCCTTTTCCCATGCCATCGATTCCAAATGCTTTTGAAAATACATGCCGGCCAAAGGACCAAATTTTTGATATGAAGCAAAATCTTTTAAGTCTAATCCAACAACTATGCCGCTGTTGGCATAAGGGTTGTTTCTTTTACTTGGGCTCCAGCCGTTAGTTACTACTTCTTCTTGCGAAGTAGCACAAGGCGCAATAATGCCACCCGGACACATACAAAATGAATACACGCCATGTGTTTTTGTTTGATGCACAAGGCTGTAGCTGGCGGCGGGCAAATAATCGCGCACTTGCATAACCTCTTGCAAACTGCCGCAGTGGTACTGAATTTTATCGATTAAGCTTTGGGGGTGTTCAACGCGAACGCCCATTGCAAATGGTTTGGCAAAGATTTCCAAACCTTTGGCATAAAACAATTCATAAATGTCTCGGGCCGAGTGCCCAGTAGCCAAAATAATATTTTGTACAGGAACAATTTGCTGTCCCTTATCATTGAGCAATTCAATTTCCGTTACACTTTCGCCTTGTAGGCGAATATCAATCAACTTTGTATTAAAATAAATTTCTCCGCCATGGGCTAAAATAGTTTCGCGTATATTTTGGATTAATTCAGGTAATTTATTTGTTCCAATATGCGGATGTGCGTCTACTAAAATATCTTCGCCCGCACCATGAAAAACAAGTGTTTTAAGAATTTTATCAATGTCGCCGCGTTTGTTTGATCGCGTATATAGCTTGCCATCACTATAGGTGCCGGCACCTCCTTCACCAAAACAATAATTGCTTTCCGGATTCACAACCAGGTCTTTATTAATGGTAGCCAAATCTCTTCTGCGTGACCTCACATCTTTACCTCGCTCAATGATGATAGGCCTTATGCCCAATTCCAAACACCTTAGTGCGGCAAATAAGCCCGCCGGTCCAGCGCCTATAATGTGGCAAAACCTTTTGGCATCTTCAACATGTGTGTACCGGAAATCGATTTTTTCAGCACCAAGTGTTTCATTGATGCCAACCAATAAGCTTAAATTAATCCTAATTTTTCTGCCCCTGGCGTCTATGCTGCGCTTAATAATTTTTAGCTGAATTAGATCCTCTGCTTTGAGTGCAAGTGCCAGAAAAACCTCTTGTTTGAGCAACTGCTCGTTGAGCGCAGTTTGCGGCGAAACCTGTAATTGAATTTTTGTTTGCATGCGTCGGAAGATTTTTATTCTTCAATACTTAATTATCCCTCGAAGGTAATACTAAAAACAACCATTCGCGATCTAATTTTATCGATGCTGTTGGTAAAAATACTGTTTTCGGGTATTAATAAATTCTTTGTGCCGGTTAATAATTTTAGTTCAAATCCCAATTTAAAATACTGCAAATACAAATCAATTCCTGCGCCCGAACTAATATAAAAATCATCCCTTTTCAATTTCACATTATCATCTAATTGATTTGCGCCACCACTTCCTCCTGCGCTACCGGCTTTTTTTCTGGCAGCCAAATCTAAAGTGTAGCCGCCGCCACCTATCACATACGCTGAAAAATTACCTAAGCGTTTTGATTGGATTTTTGTTTCAAATGGGAAAATTAAGAAAACAGACTCTACTGTTTTTTCAAAATTTTTGGCACTATCACGATCAGCGGTGGATAATCCGTACAAAATTTTTCTGGTTCCAAAACTAATATTGGGCGTAAACCTAAGCCTTACATATTCGTGTAAACGCGTATCGGAAACCAAGCCAATTGCAAAGCCTTTGATGGGCTGTGTGTAAACTGTTTTCACTTTGAATCTCGAAAAACCAATGACTGTATCAGGAAGTAAAGAATTGGGCGTTGGTATAATTCTAAAATCACAAGTGTTGCCTGCAATTGTAAAACCAAAGTGAATTTTTTGTTTGTAAAACTTGGGTAAATTAACACCATAGCCGTCGCTTTGTTGAGAGAAAACTCGAAGCATTAGAACAAAAAATACAAGTATTAAATGGGATCTCCTCAGAAAATATAAAACGTTTAAGGATGCATAATATTGTGCAAAGTTATTGATTTTGTTGGGTTTAATTCTTCAAACAAATAAAAAAGGCTAAATTTGTTGCCTTATGGAAATTAAGGTTTTAAAGTCTAAACTTCACTGTGTAAAAATCACACAGGCCGAGTTGGATTATATAGGTAGCATCACTATCGATGAAGATTTAATGGATGCGGCCAATTTGATAGAAAACGAACAAGTTCACATCCTAAATAAAAATAATGGAGAGCGTTTTATCACTTATGTAATTAAAGGCAAGAGAAATTCTGGTGTTATTTGCATTAATGGTCCCGCTGCGCTTAAAGTTAATTTAGGTGATGTAATTATTGTGCTTTCTTACGCAAACATAGATTTTGAAAAAGCCAAAACTTTTCGCCCTTGGGTGGTATTTCCCGATACAGCTACTAACACATTAAAAAAATAGCATGGTTAAAAACGCCAAATCCATCATTCAATTTGTTGTGTTATTTTCTATCGGCATTTTGTTGATTTGGTTGTCGTTAAAACAAGTTGCTCCCGAAAAAGATAAAATAATTGACTCTTTTAAAAGCGCCAATTATTTTTGGATTGGCATTTCAATGTGCATTGCCTTTTTAAGTCATTTTTTAAGGGCCTATCGTTGGAACTACCTTCTTCAGCCCCTTGGCCATAAAGTGAATTTATTAAATGCCACCTGCCATGTAATTGTTGGTTATTTTGCCAATTATGGTATTCCGCGCATGGGCGAAGTAACACGTTGTACCTTGGCTGCCAAATATGACAAGGTTCCTTTTGAATTGGCTTTTGGAACAGTTATCACGGAGCGCATCATTGATTTTATTCTTTTCCTCGCCATTTTTTTTCTCACGCTTTTATTTCAACACGCTGAATTAATGAGCCTAGCCAATCAATTGGTGTTCGACAAGCTAAGTGCTCAATTAAGCAATATTAGCGCGCATCCTGCCAAGATGGTTTTTGTAGGCCTGGTTTTGTTTGGGTTGGTCATTGTTGCGTTTCTTTTACGTAAAAAATTCACCAATCTGCTAAAGGGCAAATTAGGCGGTCTTATTCGGGGCATGGCCAATGGCATTTCATCGATTCTAAAAACCGATAAGCCCTTTCAATTTATCTTTTTGAGCATCGCCATTTGGGTGTGTTATTTTTATTCTTTGTATTTCTGTTTTTTTGCACTCCAAGGCACTTCGCATCTTGGCCAAAAAGAATGCCTTACATTGCTATTATTCGGCACCTTTGGCGTAATGTTTTCCCCCGGTGGTTTAGGTGCTTATCCTGCAATTGTAGGTGGTATTCTGCTTTACACATTCAAAATCGACATGGCCTCATCGTTTGCCCTGCCTTGGTTGTGCTGGACAAGTCAATTTGTGCTTGTGATTGTTACAGGTATTTTGAGTTTAATTTTATTGCCAATTTATAATTCAAAACGACATGTTGTTTCATCAGCAATTGATCAATAAAATAATTGATAAAGAGGCGGCCCTCAGGCTGATTTCTACAATTCAATCAGCCGGTAAAAAAATAGTGTTTACCAATGGCTGTTTTGACATAGTACACCCCGGACATGTTGATTATTTATGCCAGGCCCGCGATGCCGGCGACTTTTTAATTTTGGGATTAAATACAGATGCCTCGGTTAAATCATTAAACAAAGCGCCCAACCGCCCCATTAACAATGAATTTGCGCGCGCAAAAGTTTTAGCAGGACTAGCTTGTGTGGATTGCATTGTGTTATTTAACGAAGCAACGCCTTTGGAATTAATTTCATTTTTAAACCCAAACATATTGGTAAAAGGCAATGATTATACAATTGAACAAATTGTTGGTCACGATGTGGTGATAAAAAATGGCGGCTCGGTGATTACAATTCCTTTACTTGAAGGATATTCAACCAGCAATATCATTGCAAAAATTCTCTCTTAAAAATTATCGTACCAGGCTTTTTGTTTTGGAATTTTAAACTCACTCAACATGGCTGTTTTTAAGTTCAATGAAATTTTATAACTCTTGTTCACCCCAAACGGCACCCATGAAATATTGGCTTGCCAACATTTTAAATCGCGGAATATTTCAAATGAGGTGTAACTAATTTTTAAATGCGTAAAATCGAAGCCGCTGCTTACCCTTATTTTCCAGAATTTTGTAGGCGCAATATTGCCACTTGCGCTTAATGCGTGGCTTGGCTGTATTTTGGTATTATCGCTGTTTGTTAAGGTTAAATTGTAATTAAAACTTAAGCCCCACTGAATCTCTTCGTCTTTAACGGCCTTCACTTTGTTTAAACCGTTCTTGGCCTTGGCTGCCGCTTTTCGTTCCCTAAACGTTTCGTTACCAATTGATGTACTCAAGGCTAAATTACCATTTACAAATCGCCCAGGGATACTTTGTTTATCAATTGTAAATTTATCTACCCTTCTTTTTCTGTTATGATCATAAACATAAGGATCAAAACTTGAATTAAAATTCACATTAAAAATTTTGAAAATTACCGTCCTTACCGTTAAACCAATATTGCTCATTCTAAACGAATCGGCCGCAAAATTGTAATTCGTTCCTAAGCCCAAACCCTGTATAATTGTGGCTTTTTTGGTGGTTGTGCCTGTATCGGTTTTTACCTTGTACTTTGCATCAACAACACTATTTAAATTAATCGCTAAGCCGTTAAGTTTGCCTGTACCCGGACCGCCATAGATGCCTTTTTCATAAATAGAATAATTGCTTTTGTTGCCTAGCGAATCGCTTTGCACTTTGCGCCAAAATCCAAATTGTGAGGAACCAAAATCGGGATGGTAATTATAACTTAAGGTAGGAATTAACAAGTGGCGAATCTGTTTTACTTTTCCTTTTTTAAATATATAATCAAAATAGACCTTGCTGCTGAAGCTTGTTGAGAAGTTGGCATCATAGCCGGTAACAAAATCATTCTTTGTGTGGCTTTTAACACCGTACTTTGGCGTGTTAATGTCACCATTATAATACTGAATTGGTTCCCACTCCTTCTTCGTCCATTTTGTATACGTGTATGAATTAATATTTAATTGTGGCGTAGCGGTGATGTATTTAAACAAATTAAAGTTGGTTGAAATGGGGATTGACTGTTTAATGCCATAAGTTAAACTATCTAATACCCTGCCTTTAAAAAGGGTTGAATCGTTGCCGCTTAATTTGTTTTTTGCTTCAACAAAATAACTGATACCAATTTTATCAAATACATTTTGTTTCACTGCGCCTTCACGTTTAAATGGATAAAAGCGATTCACGTTAAATGTCAAGCCTGGTAAAACGATCTCCATTATGTGGGTTTGCACGTTTTGACTGTGTGATGCGTCAATACTCAGTGAGCTTCTTTTAAATGTTTTTGTATAGTTTATTCTCGACATAAAAGTATTTTGCAAAAAGGCCGTAGTATTAACCGTATTCAATCGGTTTACGTTTTGGTTCTTTACAAAATTTACATTCGAACTAAACCTCACGCTTGGATTGTTTTTGTTGTCTTGGTTGTGCGTCCACCTCAGTTCAAAGGCCTTCAATACACTAAATTGTTTTGGAATATCTTTATCCCCATTGTTAAACTGTTTGTAACCAAAATACGTTGATCCGTTTGCTTTGTATAAAACATTGTAATTGTTTGTCGTGTTGAGGGCCCAACTTCCGTTCGAATAAAAGTCTCCCTTTATAATCATATTGGTTCTATCATTTACGCCCCAATAATAGCCGCCTTCCTTTAAGAAAAACCCTTGTACAGCGGAGTAGCCATATTGGGGTAATAAAATACCATTGTGTTGTTTTTTAGTGTTCGGAAAAAAACCAAACGGTAAGCCCAGGGGCGTTGGAACACCCGCAATTGACAAGTACATGGGGCCTGTTACAATTTTATCATTCGGAATCACTTTTGCTTTTGTGGCAATAAAGGCGGTTCGTGCATCTTTATCTTGGCAAGGCAAACATTTCATGTCCTTAAAATAAATTACATTATTGCTGTCTTTTTTTATCTCATTCCCAAAAACCAAAAGTTCACCTTGTTTGGTTAGGGCGCTGAAAATTTTTCCTTTTTTAGTTTTTAAGTTGTACATGATTTTTTCGGCCTCCAAAGGCTCTGAACCATCCTTAAACGATGGGTTTCCGAACAATTTTCCCAAACTGTCTTTTTTACCATAAGCAGTCACCACATTTTTCAAATAATCAATTTCCATGATTTCTGATTCAATTATCATAGAGCCATAATTCACCTTTGATTTGCCGTACAAGATGGCTTTTCCTTCCTTAGGTAAACTTACAATGCTGTCTTCGGCCGAATAGGTAATTTGTTCTTCAATGGTTTCGGCGCCTTCATCAACGCTTAATGTATCGTTTGTTTTGGTTTGCCCATGCAGCCCGAGGGAGCAAATAGATATTAACAGTAAGCAGAAGAAAAATACTTTATTATGTGGGCTTCTTGTCAATACTTATCCTATAAATTTAATGCACCGTTGAAAACACAAAGCTACAATAGTTTGCCATTTCGAATAAACAATTTTATATAGAGATGGTTAAAAAAATAAAATATTCCATTGGTTTATTCCTTTTGGCATCGGCATTTCTGGGCTTCGCTCTATTTAATCCGGCCGGCACCAACAAAATTAGAACCATTGTAATTGATCCGGGCCATGGTGGCCAAGATCCGGGCTGTCATGGTGTTTCTTCACAAGAAAAAACCATTGCCCTAGCGGTGGCCTTAAAGCTTGGTAAATTATTGGAAGAAAATTACCCTGATCTAAAAGTCATTTATACACGTACAAGCGATGTATTCGTTGATCTTGAAGCGCGCGCGCAAATTGCCAACAAGGCAAAGGCCGACCTCTTTATTTCAATTCATTGTAATGCTGCCGGAAAGCCCTTAAAAATAAAAGACCCTAAAACCGGCAAGCAAAAAACAAAAATGTTCAAAAATAAAAAGGGCAAATTGGTGCCGGTTGAAACCATTAATCCAATTCCCTTTGGCACCGAAACTTATGTGATGGGCATCAAAAACGAAGAGGGTAAAATGCGAGTTGCCACCCGCGAAAACTCTGCCATTTTTTATGAAGATCATTATGAACAAAAATACGGCGGCTTTGATCCCGAAAGCATAGAAAGTTATATTATCATGAGCAATTATACTTCTGCTTATGTGATTCAAAGCGCCAATTTGGCAAAAAAAATTCAAGATGAATATACGCGCAAAGCCGGCCGAATCGATAAAGGCGTGCACCGCCAAAGTATATGGGTGTTATGGCGCACATCAATGCCGAGTATTTTAACCGAAATTGGCTACTTAACCAATCCGCTTGAAGAAACTTTTATGGTCGCAGAAAATGGCCAAGATTATTTGGCAAAATCAATATTCAGGGGCTTGCGTAAATACAAAGACGAGTACGAAGGCAACAAAAAAGAATACAATGATGCCATTGAAAACCAAGAGCCATTAGAAAACGAGAACATCATGGCCGGCAACTTGCCAAATCAAAAGCCCGATGACGATGACGATGAAAATGATTCGGTTCAGGTGAATAAAGAACCCGAGGTAAAAGACACTGTTTACAAAAACCAAAATATTACTGATAGCACTTCATCAATTAAAATTGCAAACACATTTAAAAACAAGATTGATCTTTGGTTTAAAGTGCAGTTTGCAAGCAGTGAGCTGCCTTTAGATTTAAAACTAAATAAATACAGCGCATTAATTGAACCCGATTATTATAAGGCAAACAATATTTTTAAATACACTTCGGGTAAATTTCGAACTTTAGCTGAAGCGGCGAATCATCAAACCAAAATGAGGGCCATTGGCTTCAACGATTGTTTTGTGGTGGCTATTAAAAACGGACAAAGACTCGATATGAACGAGGCAAAAAAATTAATGTCGCAGTAAGCTAAAATCTTATCCAAAAATACTTGAAAAAACATCTTCCATTTTTGAAACAGATATGGTTTTAATTTTATAGTTTTTAAG
>JBAXXZ010000045.1:0-9405 GCA_037127575.1 Bacteroidota bacterium
ATATTTAAACCTACTAATAATCTATTCATCGCTTCTTTTTATTTCGGGTACAAATATAAACTTAGCAAAGTCTATAAACAATTAAATGCGAATCAATTCAGGGCTAATTGCACATTTTTTGGCAAATTTACATCGAATTGCTTCACATATGCCTCTACTTTTTTCTCAATCAACGCCTCATTGAAACATGCCGAATTTAATTCATGTAAACACCAAGCATTATAATCCAATAAAAAACAATCAGTCGATTCCTTACAAAAGCTTTTCTCGTAATTTGGAATTCGATCATAAACTTTGTGTGACAACTTTATTAAATGCTGCTCACACTTATAATTCTTAAAATCACCGGTTAAATATGGTGGCCATGTACCCAACTTTGTAAAAAAAGGCAGGATTAAAAATACAATCACCACTGCATAAAATAAAGGCACATTCATTAAAAAACTTGGGCTAAAATACCGCTGTTTGGTTTTTCCGGAAAATAAAAATAATGCCACCAGAATAAAAACCAACTGGCTAATCCAAAGTGGATAATTATAATTGCCAAAGGCAGGGGTCATGAGGAAAAACAAAAGCAAATGAAACAAAACCACCAAAGCAAAGGCAAGGTATCTGATGTATGTTATCACTAAACCCAAACCTATAAAAACCATTAAATACGGGATGGAAACACCTATTCGAACAAAAAACAAATAATGCCTTTCACTTAATATACTTTGCAGTGGCGCAATGGTATATGTAAATTCTTCTTGAATAAAAAATGAATTAAAGCGGTTGAGTCCGGCGAAGAAATAAACCGATGCAAAAATTAATTGCAAAATAATAAAATAAGACGTGAACTTATTTGAATCGTCAACCCTACCGTTATAGAACACAAAAGTCGTAAGCATGGCGTTGTATAAGAAAAACCAAGGCTGCAAACGGTTTAAATCGGTCAATACAAAAATGCTTGCAACAAGAAGCGATAAAAACAAGATGAGCCTTTGCTTGCGCAGAAACATAGAGGCTATCAAAAGCAAACAATAAACCAATAACAAGCTAATTTCACCCCATTCGGTTAAATAAAACCAGGCCCATACTTGTGAGTGGGGGAAACTTCTTTCACCACACCACAAATGCAAACTACTTAATACAGATACCAAAAGGGATACCGTTAAAATGTTCTTTATAAACGCCATTCGCTTTGGAATGGAAAGTTGTAATCCTTCTATCATGTCTTTTTAATTCTTCCTGCGCAAAAAAAATATTTTTTATAATACGCTTCTTCTATACTATTAATCATCACGCCTTTACTGGTACTGGCATGCACAAAAAAATTATGCTTCAAACAAACGCCCACATGGGATATCTTATCACCATTAATTTTAAAAAAAAACAAATCGCCTTGTCTCGCTTCATTAGCCGAAATCTGTGCACATCCTTTAAACATCTCACCTGCTGTTCTATTTAGCGTAGTTTGATACACCGTCTCATACAACATGCAAACAAAACAACTACAATCAACGCCTTCCTTCTTGCATCCACCAAATTTATATGGAACCCCATACCAATCGTTAACAAAACTCAGCAACTTATCATGGTGAATTTCTTTTAAACCTACACCCAATTTTTCTTGTATTACCAACTCCCCTTCCGACCCTTTTTTTTCACTTTGCTTTGGTTTAGTATGCTGTGTTGTCTTAGCTTTGGTAACTGTTTGCTTTTGATGATGTTTACAAGAAAACATGATCGTCGAAAACAAGAATATGCTCAATATGACGACTAATTGCCTTGCCATTAAAATTAAAGTTACGCCTTATTAAAGAGCCAATTCCGAGCTTTTTGGGCAATTTTGTACATCTCTTTGTTAATTTAAATTTGATTTCCAAATAGACCGATTTGCTTAAAAAATGGCTATTTTTAAAGCATATTTAATACAGAATGGAAGAATTGTCCTTATCCGAAAGCAAATTGAAAACCAAAATACCCATAGACACCCTCAAAAAAGCTTATCAGTTGATGTGCACGGCCAAAAGTATGACCGATCTTTTTGAAGCAAATAAAGATGTTACCGCCAAATATGTGCATGCAACAAGCCGGGGCCATGAAGCTGTTCAAATTGCTTTGGGTTTGCAATTATTACCACAAGATTATTTAAGCGCTTATTACCGCGACGATAGTATTCTACTAAGTATTGGTTTGCAACCCTTCGATTTAATGTTACAATTGTTGGCCAAACGCAATGATATTTTTTCTGGCGGAAGAACCTACTATTCGCATCCCAGTTTAAAAAGGGATGACATGCCCAAAATACCGCATCAAAGCAGTGCAACCGGCATGCAAGCCATCCCCGCGGTTGGCATGGCCATGGGTATGCAATACATCGAACAAATGAACTTGCAAACAAATGCAAATCAATTAAAACCCATCACCATTTGTTCTTTGGGTGATGCTAGCTGCACAGAAGGCGAAGTTTCGGAAGCATTACAAATGGCTTCACTCAGACAATTACCCATCCTATTTTTTATTCAAGATAATGAATGGGACATTAGTGCCCAAGCAAAAGAAATTCGCTCACAAGACATGAGTGAATATGCAAAAGGTTTCAAAGGCCTTGAAACACGGTCAATCGACGGAACCGATTTTATTTTGAGTTACAATACACTAAAAGAATGTCTTGATATTATCCGCAATGAGCGCCGTCCAATTTTACTGCACGCAAAGGTGCCTTTGTTAAACCACCATACCAGCGGGGTTAGGAAAGAATGGTACCGCCACGACCTAGAGGAAGCGGCCAAACGTGATCCTTTGCCTCGATTGAGGAATCAATTGATCATTGCAGGACTTTCAGCAACTGAAATCCAAGAGATTGAAGATGCCGCAAAACAAACTGTTGAAGCAGATTACCAAAAAGCATTACTTGAAGAAGATCCTCTTCCTGAAGATTTATTTAAACACGAATTCGCGCCTTGCCCAATCACGGAAGAAAAGGGCGAAAGAAGTCCAAGCGGCAAACAACCAACCGTTATGGTCGATAGTGCGTTATTTGCCATTCGAGAATTAATGACTAAACACCCTGAATGTTTATTGTATGGGCAAGATGTAGGCGCGCGCTTGGGCGGGGTATTAGAGAGGCGGCCACTTTAGCGCAACAATTTGGCGACCACAGGGTGTTCAACACACCTATTCAAGAGGCATTAATTGTTGGCTCTACAGTTGGCATGAGTGCACTTGGCTTAAAACCGATTGTTGAAGTACAATTTGCAGATTACATTTGGCCGGGTCTTAATCAATTGTTCACCGAAGTAAGTCGCAGTTGTTACTTAACCAATGGCAAATGGCCGGTGAGTATGATTTTAAGAGTGCCAATTGGTGCTTATGGCAGCGGTGGGCCTTATCATTCAAGTTCAGTTGAAAGTGTACTTACCAATATTAGGGGCATTAAAATTGCTTATCCAAGTACGGGGGCCGATTTAAAGGGATTGATGAAAGCCGCCTTTTATGATCCCAACCCGGTGATCATGCTCGAACACAAAGGTTTGTATTGGAGTAAAATTAAAGGCACAGAAGATGCCAAAACCATTGAACCCGATGAAGACTATATCATCCCTTTTGGTAAATCACGATTGGTTTTAGAAGCAGAGAATAACCAAGTGGTAAAAGGTAAGTCTATGTGCATCATTACATACGGCATGGGTGTTTATTGGGCCAAAACCGCAGCCAAAAAATTCGATGGTCAAATAGAAATCATTGACCTTAGAACATTATTTCCCTTGGATGAAGACGCCTTGTTTGAAGCGGCCAAAAAACACGGTAAATTGATGGTGCTTACCGAAGAACCTGTATTAAACGGATTCTCACAAAGTATCGCAGCCCGTATAAGCGAAAAGTGTTTTCAATATTTGGATGCGCCCATAAAAGTTGTTGGCAGTGAAAATTTACCGGCTATACCCTTGAATTCAACCTTAGAAAAAACCATGTTGCCAAATGCCGAAAAAGTAGAAATTGCCATTCAAGAATTACTAGCATACTAATGCATGGTCGTTTAATAAACAACAAAGCTTTTGTCGGCTTTGGCTTTTTCAAGTAAAATTTGTTTGTACTGATTTATTAATGCTGTTTTACGCCCATTCACAATAAACTTCTTGATGTTTTGTTTCTCAAAATTTAATGGCGATAAAGCGTTTTTCACCTTCACATCTTTTATTTTCAAGAAATAAAAATAACTGTCGTCCGAATATTGAACCACCCTGCCAATATACATACTCACATCCGGTTGGTCTTTTAGTGCGGGAATTTCTCTCCTAATCTCATCCATAAACAACCATGTACTGTCATTTAAAAAGTAATTTTCTGCATGCTGGGCGCACAACAATTTCAACTGGTTTATTTCGGTTGGGTTAACTGAAAATACAAAACGCTTTATTTTTTCTAATGGCGGAGCTTTCAAGGGGACTTTAATATAATTAACCTTCACAATGTTTTCTTTCAGAATAAAATTATCGCGGTGTTGGTTGTAATAGTCCGTTATTTCGGCAATGTCAATGGTAGTATCAAGATTGGCCTCAATGATCTTACTTTGATAAATAAAATTGATTAATTCTTTACGATAAGCCTCTACCTGTTTTTCAAGCGAAAGTTCACTTTCATACAATTTATTTTTAGCTTCTTGGTAAAACAACGATTCTTTTGCCCAATGTTCAATTAACTTTTGCTTTAAAACCCCACTGTCTTTTGTGTCTGCATCTATGCTGCTAACATTAAACATATCTTCTCGATTTAATGATTCTTCTCCAGCCTTTGCAATGGCATTTTGAGTAGAATCATCCTTGCTTCCCTTTTTATGGTTGCAAGAAGCTAAAAGTTGAATGAAAAAAATAAATAAAATTATTCTGAAACTTCTCATCGATTCTTAAATCTAATTATTTTTTTTTGAATCTACATCGCTTCATGTCAAAAAAAAACCGACGTTTAAAGTCGGTTTTTTAGATTATTTTACAGTGCTTAAAACATCCTCGAAAACTTTTACATTGTATTTGCTTTTCAAGTAGGTTAACCATTCACTATCTAAATAGTTTTGGTAATCAGCGGTTAAATTACCCCTGCATTCACCAAGCGTTTTAGGTGCCTTTGGAATAATTTTGTTGATAACAATCACTTGAATTTTATTTTCCTTTTCATCCTTAAAATCCTTGGCAACAGGGCCGTTAACCCAATTTTCATCAACAAACTTGTTCTCGCCTTTTAAGTATTGAATAGATTCAACGCTCAAATTTAACTGAGATGTTTTATTGATGGTTTCAAGAATTAGTTTATCGTCCTTCTTTTCAGCCAACATCTTTCTCACATCCTTAGCGACTTTATCATTCAAACATTTATAAATAGTTACATCTGCTCTTTCGTTCCATAAGTAATTGTTTTTATTTTTTTCATAAAAAGCCCTTAAACCGCTGGTATCCTTTACTGCCTTGCTCCATACTTTTTGGTCGGTTAAATCAAACAACAAAATGCCATCCCTGTATTCACGGTATAAGTTGGCAAATTCTACATACTTTTTATCCAATTGTGCATCTTCAAAAGCGATCACTTTTTCATCTACCCAAGTTTTATAAATCACCTTCATTAATTCGAAAACATCGGTGCTTGAGCGAAAAGTCATTTGTGTTTCCAAAAACTTAGCAAAGTCATTTTGTGTGTAAGATTTTCCACCCAAATTAAATATTTCTTTGTTGCCCAATTTGGATGCGCGATCTGCTTTCCATGTGGCTTTCAAATAAGTTGAATCAAGCACCTTCGAGAATTCATCCCTATTTTTTACGTTTTCCTTAAAACCGTTTTCCTTCTTCACCTTTTCAATCAATGCAACACGACCCATTTGTGATCTGCTATCACGACTAACACGGTTTTTTAAATCATTTTTTACATCATTAAATGCCGGCACCGATTTTAAATCAATGCGTTTAATAATGTGCCATCCGTAATTGGTTAAAACAGGTGAAGTATACTCACCATTATTGTTTAAGCCAAATGCAGCTTCTTCAAATTCTTTTGGCCATTTACCGCCCTTAAAAGCAGGTAATACGCCGCCCCTGTCGGAAGATTGCTTATCATCACTAAACTGAATGGCAAGTTCTTTAAAGTCTTGTCCTGCTTTCACCTTCGCATAAATTTCTTCTACTTTTGTTTTAGCATTCAATTTATCTTGATCACTAGGATTTTTAGGGAATTTCACCATAATGTGTGTAACAATAATTTCGCCTCTACTTTTACGCTTATCATATACTTTTAAAATATGATAACCAAAACGGGTTCTCACAATATTACTGATCTGCCCTACCGGTGTATTGAAGGCTGCACTTTCAAATGGATACACCATTTCCAATACAGTAAAATAATTTAAGTCGCCTTTATTATCAACCACCGAAGGATCGTCGCTTGTTTTTGGCGCCAAATCCTGGAATTTCTCATTCGCCGCCTTGTAATTGGCTTCCAAATTGCGAATTGAGTTTAATTTTATTTTGTAGATGTTGCTATCCTTACCGGCCAACAACTTTGACACTTCCATGGTGTTTTTTAGCAACTTATCGTAATTACTAATTTCTAAGGCTGTTGGGAATTTGCCTTGAACAGCATTTCTAATCAATGTTATTCTGGTAAAAGCCTCCAAGGTATCTTTTGGTAAAGCTGTTTCATCCAAACGAACCAATATATGACTGGCCCTTACTTCCATTTTAGAACGCTCATAGGCTTCAGTCAATAAATTTTCATTGGTGTTTTTATCCGTTAAATAAGGGGCCGCCAATTGCCTTCTGTAACCCGATAATTCAGATTTAAACGAACTCAATGTGTCAAGACCTAAACTTTCAGCTTCAAATACTTTACTCTTAAACAAGGAAAATAAATCAACATATTCCTTCACTGATTTAGAAGTGTTATTGACTTCTTTGCCATTATTTTTTTTATAAACAGCTTCAAATTCTGATTTCTTCACCGGTTTATCATTAATGGTCATGATCACCGGATCTTGTGCCTGTAAACCGCTAAATAAGGCTGTCATCGCCAAAGCAACAATCGTGTTCTTTTTCTTCATATTTAAGTTCAATTATTTTTGAAAATTATTTTAATATCTCGGCTAATTTTTCTTCCAAGGCAGAGCCTCTTAAATCTTTCGCCACAATTTTACCGTCCTTGTCGATTAAATAATTTTGCGGTATTCCGCTAACGCCATATAATTTACCGACTTCATTACCCCAACCCTTTAAATCACTGAGTTGTGTCCATGTTAAATTATCTTGCTGAATGGCGTTTAGCCAAGCCTCCTTATTCGAATCCATTGAAACACCTAAAACGGTAAAGCCTTTGTCTTTAAAGCGATTAAAAGCTGTTACAACATTTGGATTTTCCATGCGACAAGGTCTACACCAACTGGCCCAAAAATCAATTAAAACATACTTGCCTCTAAAATCGGATAAATTTACTTTTTTGCCATCTGCATTCGTTTGAGAAAACTCATTGGCTTTGTAACCAACTGTTGTTCCCCGCATGCCGTCTAAGCGTTTATTGGCTAATTTGATGAATTTACTTTCCTTTATACTTACATCAATGTATGATATACTTTCTTCCACAATACTTAAAGGAATATTGGGATTATTAAAATCATTGTAAATAATAAAACCGCTCACCGGCGATTTTGGATGCGACTTTATGTAATCCTTTAAACTATTTAAATATGTGTTATTTAAATTTTGATATTCTGTTTTAATGGCATTTTGTGCATTTACATCATTATTTTGAACAGCGATATTATAATCATTTTGCATTTTTTGTTGAAGCAAAATAATATTGTTTAATACGGCCTTGTATTCAATATAATCTGATTGACATTTACCACCTTCTATTTTTGAATAACCAATCGAATCACCAATAATTTGGGCCTTAATGGTGGTTTCATCAACAAAAAATATACAATTAACAGGGTTGTTTAAATCACGGTTGGTTGTAAACCAATACATGTTCGGCTCTTGACTTTTCAAATTAAAAGAGAATTTCCCTTTCACAACCTTGGCAGAATCGGTAAAATTTTGATCATCCCACTTATGGTGTAGGAAAATTTTTAAACCTTCAAAATTTCGAACTGTTCCTTCGACCTTAAAACCAAATGATTTTGGTGTTGTGTTTTTTTGTGCAAAAACACATGAAGAAATCAAACTAAATAAAATAACTATCTTTTTCATAGAATGTACGGCAACCAACAAATATACCAAGTTTAAAGCGGAGTGTGGTAAATTTAGAAAATTTAACAAGGACGGTTACGAAAAAAAAGGCAAAAAAAAACCTTCTTGCGAAGGTTCTATTTAAAATTTTAAAACTGCCACAAATCGTGTTCTAATCTGAATATGTCGCCTTTAATTTTATCTGATTCTAACAAGGCTTCAATACCTTTTGCGTAATTATCAATTCTTCTATTGTACACATTAGATTCTTTCACAATTCTACTTGCAAATTGTCTTTTCCAAAAAATATCTTCATATGTCCTTCGTTCACTGTCATTCTTAGTGTTAAAAACTTCATACTTCGCAAACAATGGACGACAAGCGGGATAATATACCCAAAAGAAATTTTGACAACCTGCATCTTCTTTACCATTTGGTAAAAAACTCAAACCCAAACCTACAATTCTAACTTCCAAAGAAGATTTTTCTTTATCAAAAAACCAATCTTCTTTAAGTTGCAAAGAGCAGAAGTTTTCATAATACCAAGTAGAATCAGCTGGTTTTAAAGTTTTTACGAGGAATTCATTTCCGGCAGAATCATATTGAGGTGTTTCAACTGAATCGGCAGCGGTTATAAACAAACCTTTCACCTTAACTACATCGTAATCTTCAATAAATTCTTCATCAGAGAAGGCAATAATTTTTCCAGCTAAAACATTTTTTACAATTAATTGAATGAACGAAACCCTTCCTGGCAAATCAGTTTTTGGAAAATATAACGCTTGATTTTGCTTCTCACGCATGTCTAAATCTCTCCAAACTCGCTTTTCCCAAGTTACATCTGCCTCTCTAAGGTGAGTATAAGGTATATACCGTCGGTTCACAGCATTTTCCTTATCATATACTCCATCTTTATAATCACCAGGTTGGAATACACCCTGTTGTGCTTTAACATTAAATGATAAGGCACACGACAACAAGAATAAAAAATTTAATAAGTTTTTCATATATTTTTATTTAAGAACTTTAATACTTTGAGTAACTAAAGTAACTTTTCCGTCTGGACCCTTAATTTTAGCATCAACATATATTTTAGTTCCTACCTGAGGGTTACCAAGTAGTGCTTTTGCTTCAGAATTTAAACCTGAACCAGTTCCGGGTATTCCGGGGAAATATTTACCTTTTGCATTGGTACCACTTATTTCCCAACCAA
>JBAXXZ010000046.1:0-9382 GCA_037127575.1 Bacteroidota bacterium
TGGTCAACCAAATTAGGCAAAGTTATTTTTAAGGTTGGGCTTCTCGAAAGTTCACGCTTAATGGCGAAGAGGGCCTCATCGTTACGCGCCCAAGCACGTCGCGCAATGCCATTGTTTACGTCCCAAAAGAGCATCTGTTGTAAACGTCTTTCTGCTTCAATCGAACCATCAAGCACCAAACCAAAACCACCGTTAATTACTTCACCCCAACCAACACCACCGCCATTGTGTAAGCTTATCCAAGTAGCTCCCCTAAAGGCATCCCCTACAAAATTTTGAACTGCCATATCCGCAGTAAATTTACTGCCGTCGTATATATTGGAGGTTTCACGATACGGACTATCTGTTCCGCTTACATCATGGTGATCTCTACCCAACACCACCGGCGCCGAAATTTCTCCTTCTGCAATGGCTTTGTTAATGGCTAAAGCAATATTTATGCGGCCTTCACTATCGGCATACAATATTCGGGCTTGTGAGCCCACCACCAAATTGTTGTCCTGTGCCTCACGAATCCACACAAGATTGTCGTGCAATTGTTGTTTAATTTCTTCTGGCGCATCAATCAACATATTTTCCAAAACATCTGCAGCTAAACGATCGGTGATTGCCAAATCTTCTGCTTTTGCAGAGGTACAAACCCATCTAAACGGACCAAACCCATAATCAAAACACATTGGGCCTAAAATATCCTGAACGTATGAATTATATTTGAAATCAATTTTGTCGGCGCTCTTAAACACATCTCCACCGGCCCGCGATACTTCCAATAAAAAAGCATTGCCGTAATCAAAAAAGTACATCCCCTTTTGGTGTAAGCTGTTAATAGCATTGATGTGGCGAACCAATGTTTTTTGAACTTCCTTTTTAAACTTTTCAGGCTCATTGGCCATCATGGCATTGCTTTCTTCATAACTAAAGCTTGCCGGGTAATAACCACCCGCCCAAGGATTGTGCAATGAGGATTGATCTGTACCAATGTCAACTTGTATATTTTCCTTAACCAAACGCTCCCACAAATCCACCACATTGCCTTGATAAGCCAAACTCACGGCTTCTTTGTTTTGCATGGCCGCTTTTGTTCTTTGCATCAACTCATCCAAATTTACAAACACCTCGTCAACCCATTTTTGTGTATGCCTTGTGTGCACTGCTTTTGGATTAATTTCAGCTGTAATAGACACCAATCCTGCAATCTTTGCCGCTTTGGGCTGTGCGCCGCTCATGCCACCCAAACCACAAGTAACAAATAATTTCCCTTTGCGCTCATGTTCGGTTTTAAATTTTTTGCGCGCGGCATTCATAACGGTTATCGTTGTGCCGTGTACAATGCCTTGCGGACCGATATACATAAAAGAACCCGCAGTCATTTGTCCGTATTGGGTGACACCCAAAGCATTGTATTTTTCCCAGTCATCAGGTTTACTGTAATTGGGAATCATCATGCCGTTGGTAATCACCAATCGAGGCGCGTCTTTGTGCGAAGGAAATAAGCCCATGGGGTGGCCACTGTACATCACCAATGTTTGCTCGTCGTTCATGATGGCCAGGTATTGCATAGTGATTAAGTACTGTGCCCAGTTTTGAAAAACAGCCCCATTGCCCCCGTAAGTAATTAATTCATGAGGATGTTGTGCAACGGCATTGTCTAGATTGTTGCTTAACATATGCATAATGGCTGCAGCCTGTATGCTCTTGTGCGGGTAGTCTAAAATGGGTCGCGCGTAAATGCTGTAATCGGGTTTAAACCTAAACATATAAATGCGCCCATATGTTTTTAATTCCGAATAAAATTCTTTGGCCAATTCGGCGTGGTGCTTTTTATCAAAATACCTTAAAGCATTGCGCAAGGCTAATTTTTTTTCATCAGCACTTAAAATGTCTTTTCTTTTTGGGGCATGGTTAATCGAAGGGTCGTATGCTTTGGTAGGCGGCAATTCGCTCGGAATGCCTTGTAAAACTAAATCTTTAAAATCTTTACTCATAGCTAATCAAATGGAATAACAAAACTCAACAAAAATTGTTGTCTGCACAAGGTTAAAAAACAAAGCTTCAGGCTTTTTTTGGTTTTTCTATTTGCCCTGTTTTTTTATTGTAACCGTAAGGACAATGCTTGCAGCCGCTTTTACAGCAATACCCGCGTTTTAAATGGTATTTTTCGGTGAATACAATGTAACCTTCCGGACTGTAATAAAAATCTTCGGGGTCGAGTGTTTTATTGAACATGCCAATAAGGTTTTATTCAGCACGTTTAATGGTGCAGCCAATGGATTTGGTTTCCTGAATTTTTGGCAATTCATTTTTTACCAAGGCATTTAAAGCATTTTTTAAATAAGCTTCTTTTACTTCATTCACATCCTTTACATTATCATCTATTGCACCCTTATACATCAAGCCTTTGGCATTAAATAAAAAACATTGCGGTGTGCGGCCTGCGCCAAAGGCATTTGCCAAGGCACTTTTTTCATCCACACAATAAAAACACTTTAAGTTTTGTGCGGCATAATATTTCACCATTTCATCAAAACTATCGTCTTCTGTTCTTTGCGCTTCATTGCTATTAATAATCACGCAGCCAATTTTGTTTTGCAAACAATAATCCGTGTACTCTTTAATGCGAGGCTCGCTTAAACGCACATAAGGGCAGGTATTGCAACTAAAAATCACCAACAAGCCTTTTTCGGTTTTCACCTCGTTTAAGGAAATGTTTTTTCCCGATACATCTTTCATTTTGATGTCGGCCATAGGAATGGCGGAATTTAAGGGCAGTTCGTTTAATAGAGGAAATTTTGCAAACGACAGCATCATGGCCGACAAGCAAATTAAGACGAAGGAAAAGGCGATGGTTTTTTTCATGGCATTATTTAAATAACATTTTAGCGCTTTAGCGAATATTGAAAAGGAATAGATGTTAAATCTGATAAGAAAATTAATTGTTTACTTTATCACCGTCGTATGACCACTTCACGTAAATGGCGCCCCAAGTAAAACCGCCGCCAAATGCCGATAAAATAATGTTATCGCCTTTGCGCAATTGTTTTTCGTAATCCCATAACAACAAAGGAATGGTGCCCGCTGTGGTATTGCCGTAGTTTTGAATGTTCATCATCACCTTTTCAGAGCCAATACCCATGCGGCTCGCAGTGGCATCAATAATGCGCTTGTTGGCTTGATGGGCGGCCAACCATTGCACATCTTCTGACTTTAAATGGTTTTTCTCCATAATATTGGCACTTACTTCTGCCATGTTATACACGGCATTTTTAAACACTGCTTGGCCTTCTTGATGCACATAGTGCATTTTATTGTCAATTGTTTCGTGAGAAGCAGGGTTTAATGAACCGCCTGCTTTCATGTGTAAATGGTTTACACCATTGCCGTCGGCATGTAAAATAAAATCCATCACACCGTTATTGTCTTCACTTGGTTCTAATAATACTGCACCGGCCCCATCACCAAAAATAACACAAGTGGTTCGGTCGGTATAATCAATAATGCGACTCATCATGTCGGCACCAACTACAACCACCTTTTTATATTTACCGGTTTCAATAAATTGTGAACCGGTGGCCAAACCATAAATAAAACCCGAACAAGCAGCACTGAGGTCGAATCCCCAAGCTTTGGTGGCACCTAGTTTTGCACAAATAAGATTAGATGTTGAAGGAAACACCATGTCGGGTGTAACCGTACCAACAATAAGCATATCGATGTCGATGGGTGCAATGCCGCGTTTTTTACAAAGTAGTTTCACCGCCTCCACACACATGTCGGAAGTGGCTTTTTTAGGATCGTTTTCTAAATGCCTTTGTTTAATGCCGGTACGAGAGGTAATCCATTCATCAGAGGTGTCAATAATTTTCTCTAAATCAACATTGGTCACAATATTTTCGGGCAAGAACCCCGCAACTGCTGTAATGGCTGCTTTAATCATTACTGAAATATTTGAGTAATTTTATCATTCAATTTGGCATTTACCACGTCTTTCGAAAGCAAAATCATATTTTTAAAGGCTAGCGAAGTTGAAATTCCGTGCCCAATCAATACATTCGAATTTACACCTAGTACAGGAGTTCCGCCATATAATTCATAATTAAATTTATCAAAGTATTCATCGCTGCGGTTACGTGATTTCATCACCTCATAAAACGACTCGGCTGTTTTTAATAAAATATTGCCAACAAACCCTTCACAAACAATCACATCAGCTTTATCCGAAAAAACTTCACGCCCTTCGATGTTCCCCACAAAATTAAAGTCTTTCGAGTCTTTCATCAACGCATAAGCCGCTTGCGCCACCAAATTACCCTTTTCAGGCTCTTCGCCAATGTTTAAAAGGCCCACCTTAGGGTTTTCAATTTTATAAACTTCTTTTGCAAAAATAGAACCCAAAATACCAAATTGATACAATACATCCGGCTTACAATCGGCATTGGTTCCCACGTCAAGCAACAAACCAAAACCACCGTTTTCTTTTGGCAACAAGGTGGTAATGCAAGGCCTAATTACACCGGGTATGGCTTTAACCGTAAACATCGATCCAACCAACATGGCGCCGGTATTGCCGGCACTGGCAAATACATCAATGTGTTTTTCTTTTAACAATTTAAACCCTAAAAAAATGCTGCTGTTTGGTTTTTGCGAAAATGCCTTGGTAGGTGCTTCGCCCATTTCAATGACATCCGTTGTATGCACGTATTCGAATTGATCGGGATTAACGCCCTTTTCAATAAAAAAACTTTTAGCAATTTCACTGTCACCAATTAAAACCAATTTAACATCTACAGGCAATTCTTTGGCGGCTAAAATCACTCCTTCCAAACAATTCTGAGGGGCATAGTCACCGCCTAAAATATCAAAGCCAATCTTCATATACAACAATTTTAAACTAAGCTACAATAATACAATTTTATATTTTTATATCACGGTAAAAAATTCAGCATTTATCAAATTAATTGGCTAAAAATTGTAGGGCAATTTTGGCCCCTCCCTCATTCGAAAACCGCACTTCTCCGTCGATTTGCTCAGTTAATGATTTTATCAAGAAAATGCCTAAGGTAAACTGGGTTTGCTCGGCATTAAAATCTGTTGGAAAGCCCAGTCCATGGTCATTCATTTCTATCATCACCTTGTTATCTTGTAATTGCATATGAATTTCGAAAAGCCCACTGTTTTCAGCACTGTTTGCATACACATACTTAATGCTGTTGGTGATGATTTCGTTTAATATCAAGCCCAAGGGTATTGATTTATTCACCGCCAAAATAATCGGGTCGAGTTTTTTATGAATCTCTACCTTGTTATCAAGTTGGTATCCGCGAAACAACTCATCAATGAGTTCCGAAACGTAAGCACTTAAATCAATGTTCTTGAGGTCGGCATTTTTATAAAGCATTTTATGCACCAAAGCCATACTGTTGATGCGGTTTTTACTGTCGCCAATAATTTGTTTGGCCTCGTGGTTTTCGATGCTGCTTTCTTGCAGATTTAACAAACCACTTATTATGGCCAAATTGTTCTTTACCCTATGGTTGAGCTCAGCAAGCAGCACTTCCTTTTCTTTTAAGGAGGCATTAATATTTTCTTTGGCTGAAATTAAATCCAAATTTTGAAGGCTTATCTCTTTGTTTTGATTCGAAATTAGTCGGGTTAGTAAATACACAATGGTGCCCGTTACCGTGGTTGAAATAACGATGTTCAATAACCACATTTTCTGAATTTGGTCTTGCTTCAGATGAAGATTCTGCCATTCAGGGAAATCCAGAAATAAATTGCAAAGAAAAAACAGCAAACAGGTAAGAAAATGAATCAATGCAAAACGGTCGCGTGTTTGTGGATTATTTAATAAAACCACACTCACAATTACAGGGTAATAATACAAGTAAGAGCCAACCTCAACAGGATAGGTTTTGTTGATGTAGAAAATTTCAACATTCATGTTTAAAGTAAACAGCAAGGCCGAAAGCGAACTCTGGTGTATTTTATTGAGAAATAATGAAGCTAAACAAAGGGCCGTGAAAACAATGAAAGGCGTAAAATTATAATCGTTTTTTAAGATAAAAAAATTGATTAAGCCCGTTGCCAAGAAAAAAATAATCACGGCATTTAGCAAATTAACCGTCCTTATTCGCCTTCTTTCATGCGAATTTAAAGCATCGGTGATGCCCAAATTAATGAGGCTGCTTAACAGTGTTTTCATGTAATAAAAGTAGGGATTAAAAATAAAAAAGCAGACCTTTTTGCAAAGTCTGCTTTTTTAAATATGAAATCAAAGCACTATGCTTTTTTCTCCATCACAACGGCACCTTTGTAATAAAGTTTGCCTTCAAACCAATGTGCACGGTGCATCAAATGCGCTTCTCCGGTGGTCGAATCTTTTGAAATTGTCATCAAAGGTGCTTTGTATGTTGCGCGACGAGAATCTCTACGTGAGCGCGATAGTTTTCGTTTAGGATTTGGCATGTTTTCTAATTTTAATTTTTATTAAACTTTATTTTATTCAATTGTTCCCACATGGGGTTGTTTGGCTCTTCCTCTTTTTCAGATTCAATCACCAAGTTATCTAATTTGTTTAGCGTTTCGGCATCACAAATAAATTCTTTTTTATCTAATTCGCAGGGTACACGCCTGGCCGGTATGGCTAGAATAATGTATTCATACAAATACTGTGAAATATCAAATTCATCTTGCCCTTCAGGAATCACCAATATTTCATCGGTGCTTTCATTGGGGTTACCATGTTTAATCACCAAATTTTCTTCGGATTCAACCGGGTAATCAAACGCTTTTAAACACCTGTCGCAATCAACACCCACAGTACCCTCAATATTAAATTGCATTTGAAGCAAATTATTTTGTTTGGTAAGCGTGGCATCAACCAGCAAATGTGCTTTTTGAATTTCACTGTTTTCAATACTCTTAAAGAACGCATCGTTTACCTCAAACTCAAAGTCGTGTAAACCAACCGACAAACCGCCAAACTGAACTATGTACTGACTTTTGCCCATGCCTTTTTTTAAAAAGGACTGCAAATATACAGTTTTTTTTGATTTGCAAGCGAAAAAGTGGAATTATGGCCGCAATTTTTATTGTATTTCAGATAATTTCTCCCATTTTTAAAGCAAGTGATCACTATTTATTTTCTTGGGCGGCTGACGGGCTTTCGGCTTTAGCCACGAGCATGGCTGACTATGCCTATGCGCTGCGGTGGCTTCGTTCCTGCGCCTCCTCGCCGCTAAGGCATCACGCCAGCCATACTCGTGGGCTGCAGCCTCAATCCCTGCCGCATAGCGCCCATGGCTTATACTATTAAGTTAAATTGATTCAAAAGCCATTAAATTTTAACAAAGCGGTAAAAAGTTGAATTGAAAGAGCACTAAAAATCCCGATAAGAATTCCAAAAACTGGTTTTAAAACCCAAATAAAAATAAGGGTTTTGTAATATATAACCCAGACTGTTTTTTTCTGAACGCTGAATATAACCCAACTCCAAGCGCATATTCATATCGGGCACCAAATAATATGTGAGTTTTAATGAGCTTTGTAATACAGTGGTTTTAATGCCCTGCGTGGTTTTATTGCCGTACTCCATCGAGCGGGTATTGTAACTTACAAAAATATTTTGCCCAATGTTTGATTTGCTATTGGCGGTGTCTTTGCCCACCAACACACGCATGCCTTGCCAAGCCAATTCAAAACGCTTATGGCGGTAATTTACAAAGCCCAACAATTCTCTAAAATTGGCCCCGTAAGGATGTGCCAAAGGCATGCCGTAATGTGAATAATTTTGCACCACAATACCATGTGTGTAGGTAAATGGCCGAACTTCATTATACTCTAACTGCAATTTTAAACCTTTTATACCCAAAGCATTGATGTATTTTGCCCCCAATTGCCAGCCTTGTTTGTTGGCCCACCATCCGCGATGGGCACGAATCTCAGCGAGAAAAAGTTCATCCACCGCCAACTGACCGTATAATTTTAAATGCTTAAACAAGGTTGCGTTTAAATTTAATCCCAAAAACGAATTGTCCGACGAGCCAATTGAGTATTCAACAGGACGGAAAAAAATAATCGGATTTAAATAATTGGGATCAAAATTGCGCACCTGGTTGGTGTCGATGCCCCGCCAAATCACATTTTCAAATAAACCTACTTGTAACTCCTTTAAAATATTGTAACTCAGGAAATGAAAACTGCCAAATTTATTCTTGAATTTATCTTTAATCCCATTGGCATAGGTTACGTCGTACATCCAAGAATACCAAACATTGTATTGAAAGCGCCAAAAATTCGCATTGATTCTGAAAAAAGGATAAGCCGGGGCAAAATCACTCAACAATAAACTTCTGTAGCCGTCACCAATAAAATGTTTATCGCGCCCCAATTGAAAATTAAATATTTTGTTGTTGTTGGGCGAGTAGGAGACGTAACCCATAAAATCGAAAAAGGTATAAGGACTCCCGGTTTTTCCATAAGCCTGTCCGAGTTCAGGTATCAGCCTTTTTTTAGCAATACTTGTATCTAAAAAAAATGGGAATTGTGATTTGCCGCCATACACCGTGCCGGCAAAAGTAAAATCGTTGTTGATGTTTATTTTTAGGTGTGTGCCACCAAGCAGTGATTGAATGGGCTTTTGAAGCAATAGGTCGTATCCACTTTCAACGTCCAAAACAGGATGGGCTTGCACATTATACCAAATGCGTTTTTGCGGTTTTTCATTCAGCATTTTACTGAAGAAAAAGTTCTTAAAAGCATAAAACTTAAATGGAATGGCACTATCATTTGCCTGCGAAAAAGTAGAACTTAAATAAGGTTTAAAGGAGGAGTGAAATTTTACATTTGGCTGATTGATGTTCCAATAATCAAAGGCCTCTTGCATATCGGCATTGATAAAGGCATTGCGGGCCATTTGATCGTATTGCGCATTACTGATAACGGCACAGAAAAAAAATATGCAAACAAAAAAATGTTTCACGGGCATCCAAAAATAAACAAAAAGTATGGGTATGTAGGATTTCTTTTAGCCACTAATTGCACAAATTAATTGATGTAAATTTGTGTAATACGTGGTAAATCGAAATAAAAAAGCCTGTCTCATTTCTGAAACAGGCTTTCATTATAAATTCAATTAAAATTAAATCACTTTCATTTCCGATAACACGCTGTTCATGCTCCTTACAGCATCAGCGCTCTTGTTAAAGGCAGCTTGTTCTTCAGCATTTAATTTATAATCAACAATTTTTTCCCATCCGTTTTTGCCAATCACTACAGGAACGCCTAAACAAATATCTTTTTGTCCGTATTCGCCATCCAAATAAACACAACAAGGAAATAATTTTTTCTGATCATTTACAATGCTGTTTACCAATGCTGCTACTGC
>JBAXXZ010000047.1:0-9277 GCA_037127575.1 Bacteroidota bacterium
CCATTGCTGCTTGTAATGCGCAAATTGGATCGATTTCAGTCACAATTACACGTACACCTTGCGATGATAATGATTGTGCAGAACCTTTTCCAACATCGCCATAACCTGCAACAACAGCAACTTTTCCGGCTAACATAATATCTGTAGCACGACGAATAGCATCTACCAAAGATTCGCGACAACCATATTTGTTATCGAATTTAGATTTTGTAACAGAATCGTTCACATTGATAGCAGGCAACATTAAAGTGCCGTTTTTCATACGCTCATACAAACGGTGAACACCTGTGGTGGTTTCTTCCGATAAACCTCTGATGCCGGCAGCCAATTCAGGAAATTTATCAAATACCATATTGGTTAAATCACCGCCATCATCTAAAATCATGTTCAGTGGTTGGCGGCCTTCACCAAACCATAAAGTTTGTTCAATACACCAATCAAACTCTTCAGCGTTCATGCCTTTCCAAGCATATACCTGAATGCCTGCAGCAGCAATGGCAGCAGCAGCATGATCTTGAGTAGAGAAAATATTACAAGAGCTCCAGGTAACTTCGGCACCCAAAGCAGTTAATGTTTCAATTAACACAGCCGTTTGAATGGTCATGTGCAAACAACCAGCAATACGTGCACCTTTTAATGGTTGCGATTTTCCGAATTCGGCACGCAAAGCCATTAATCCCGGCATTTCTTCTTCGGCTAATTTAATTTCTTTTCTTCCCCATTCAGCTAAAGAAAGATCTTTAACCTTATGAGCTGTGAATTTCGTTGCAGTTGTTGTTGACATGTTTTTGTTTTTTAATTTTTAAGGATGACAAAGATAAACCATAAGTTTGTAATTCTCAACTAATATTATGTTGACTATAAAACACATAAACACACAAATTGTTCTAGGCTTATTGGATTTAAATTTATTTAAGATAAATCACCCTGATTTGCCAAAACGCGAACTTGAAAAGGCCGGCAGTATATTTGCCTTTAAAGCCATATTAGGAGACACATTCACTGCTATAAATTACAGCGATTCAGGCAAACCGTATCTAGCGAATCGACCCGAATATATTTCAATTTCTCACTCACATGATTATTTGGCTGTAATGATGAATGCGATTGAAAATACCGGTATCGACATTGAATTGGTAAGGGATAAAGTAAAGCATGTAAAGCACAAGTTTTTACGCGATGATGAAGCCAAACAAGCAATGGATGACGTGGAGAAATTAATTCGCTATTGGTCGGCAAAAGAATGTCTATATAAATTGCATGGATTAAAGGGCCTCGATTTTATCACAAATTTGAGCGTTCAAGATTTTGACAACAACAAAATTATTGGTAAAATTACAAAACACGATTACAACAAAACGTTTATGTTAGCGTGGGAAAAGCTGGGAAATTATATTTTGGTTTATTCATTGTATGAAATTTAAAAAGCTCATTAAATCTCTTCATAAAGGCAAACGGTGTTTGTTTGCCGTGTTGGTTGATCCCGATAAATTTAATCCGCTGCTTATCAGCATGGCCAATTCGTGCAATGTGGATTGTTTTTTAGTGGGCGGCAGTTACCTTCATAGTGGCAACCTTAACAAGACAATAATAAAAATAAAAGAAATATCAAACATTCCTGTACTGCTTTTTCCGGGTGATGAAACCCAATTGAGCGAAAAGGCTGACGGATTATTTTTGCCAAGTTTATTGTCGGGACGCAATGCCGACTACCTCATTACTAAACAAGTTGTAATGGCCCCCATTATTCAGAAAATGAACCTGAAGCATGCGCCCATGGCTTATTTGCTCTTAGATGGCAACACCAAATCGAGCACCGAAAAAGTCACAAAAACACAACCGCTTTCCTTTTCACACAAAAAACAAGTTCTCGATACGGCATTGGCGGCCCAATATCTGGGTTTTGAGTTATTGTATTTGGAGGCAGGCAGCGGTGCTAAAAAGAGCATTCCGCCGGCCTTGATTAAACAAGTAAAAGAGAAAATTCGCTTGCCTTTAATTGTAGGTGGTGGCATCAATACAGCCCAAAAAGTGAAAGATTATATTCATGCCGGCGCCAATATGATTGTGGTTGGCAATGCATTGGAAAAAAACATAAATTTACTAAAAGCATTAAGCGCTTGTTTTGACCATACTTTAAAAACCTCAAAGCACATATGAAATTGATAGTAATTACACCGGCAAGAGACGTGGACGATGAACAAAGTTTAGTGACCAAAATGTTTGAAAGCGGATTACAAACACTGCATTTGCGTAAGCCCAAATACTCTACCAATCGTCTTAAAGAATACATCAAACAAATCCCTGAGCATTTTCATGATCGTATTGTGATTCATACCCACCACGATTTGGCGTTGAAGTTTAAATTAAAAGGAATACACCTTGGTAAAATCCATTTATCAAAAAAATGGCGATACTTTTTTGTGCGTTTACGCCTTAAATTGAGATTTGATCATTTGTTGAATAGCCGCTCATATTCGAGGTTACAACAGTTGTTTACCAAAGAAGAAAGAAGTTTCGACTATTTTTTATTGGGCACCATGTACAACAACATGACGGGTGAACTATACAGTGGCTTTTATGAGGCGGGATTAACAAACGCACTTAAAACCAGTGGCAAGAAAATGATTGCCAGAGGCGGCACTTCAGTGTCAAGCATTGAAAAATCTGTTAAATATGGTTTTCATGGCATTGCTTTTAATTCTTATTTATGGGGCGCCGAACAGCCTTACGAAAGGTTTCTGGGCATCCTGAAAGAATATGAGCGCTTAGAATTAGAATTAGAATAATGTCCTTGCTTGAGCTCATTGCGCTAATTAGCGGCGTGTTAGGTGTTTGGCTTACCATTCAGCAAAGTATTTGGTGTTGGCCAATAGCGTTGATTTCGGTGGTATTGTCGTTTTTGGCATTTTACCAACAACGTTTGTTTGGCGACAGCGCCCTGCAAATTTTTTATTTTGTGGCAGGTATTTATGGTTGGTATTTTTGGAAAAGAAATAGCGAAGTTCTTTTTGTGGTGACAAAGCTCGATAGCAAAAAAACGCCCTTTTATATTCTGATCACCATTCTACAAAGCCTAATCTATTATTTTCTTCTGCGTTATTTTAAAAGCGACCAAGCAATGTTCGATGCCATACTAACGGCTTGCAGTTTAACGGCAACGTATATGATGACTAAAAAATGGCTCGAAAATTGGCTCATCTGGGTGTTTATTGATTCTGCTTATGTAATATTGTACATCATAAAAGACATGTTTTTGTTCGCAGTTTTGTACGCGGCTTTTGCAGCTTTTGCTTATTATGGATGGAAAAAATGGAAACAAAGTTTGGCATAAAAATAGCCGTTGTTGGCGCCGAAAGCACCGGTAAAACCTCGCTTTGCGAAGCTTTGGCAAAACATTTTCATGCAGCTTTGGTGCCCGAATATGCCCGTACTTATTTTCAAAAAGCCGATATTAATCATTACCAAATTAACGATCTTGAAATCATTGCAAAAAAACAAATTGAACTTGAAAATGAGCAGTTAAATTTACGGAACGCGCTGCTGATTTGCGACACCAATTTAATTACCATTAAAATTTGGGCCGAACTCGAATTCAATGCTTGCCCAAACAGCATCCTTGCCCTTAAGAAACAAAACAAGTATGATTTTTACCTCATCACGTCAAACGATTTACCTTGGGAAAAAGACCCGCTTCGACAAAACAAATTCAATAGGGATTTAATTTTTGACCGTAACCTCGAAGAAGTAAAAGCCGAAAACTGTCCCTATGCCATCGTTAGTGGTTACAATGCTGGCCGCATCCAAAATGCCATTCAGAGCCTCTGCGCTTTCCTTAAAAACAAAACCAAGAATTAAAGTTTCACCTCACCCAAGTCACAGATCTTAAAAAATTCGGTTTCAGTCACTTTTCCAACACTTAATCTTCCAAGGCGCACCAAATCCATGGTTTGAAAAAATGGATCTTTTTTTAAAGTAGTTAAGCTCACGGCTTTTTTCAAATCCTTATAAGGAGCAAAATTAACGGCCAGCCAAGCAATCTCTTCTGTAGTTGGGTCTTGGTAATGTTCTTTCACCACTTTGGCGATGCCCACAATCTCTTGCCCTTCGTTACTATGATAATAAAAGGCCAAATCGCCTTTTTTCATGTCCCGCAGGTTGTTTCTGGCGGCGTAATTGCGCACCCCTGTCCAGTCGGTTTTTTTATCTTTTTTAAGCTGTTCCCAAGGATATACCGAGGGTTCAGATTTAATTAGCCAGTAATTCATGTTTTAATTTTGTGAATGCTTTTTTATGAGCCTCAAAAATCAACATTTTAAGTCGAAAAATACAGGAAATTAATCTTGCTTTTCCTCAAAAATTACCTACATTTGCACCCGAATTCAAAAACAAGACAGCTTTTTTTAGCAGATGACCAGTAAAATCAATACTTCCGCCTTAAGTCACTTCGTTTTAGCCATATTTTTTACGATTTTTTCAAGTGTGCTTTATGCCAATGCGCCTGAAACACCCGCTGATTCTAGCCATAAGACTGAAATGGCAAGCGTTGGTGCTGAAGCGCCTTCAGCTGAAGCTGAAAATCATGAAGAAAAGCCAATTGACATTGCCGCTGTGGCATTTGAACACATTTTAGATGCGCACTCTTGGCATTTATGGGGCGAAGGCCATGAGGCTGTTGCGATTCCATTGCCTGTGATTATTTATTCAAATACCAAAGGCTTGCAATTGTTCATGTCTTCGCGTTTTGAACACGGACATGCTACTTACAACGGCTATAAATTAGAAGATGAGAGCATTGTGTCGGAAGATGTCAATGAAAGCGTTTATGATTTTTCGATTACCAAAAATGTGGCCCAGTTATTTTTAACTGCTATCATATTATTTTGGTTGTTTGTATCGATTGCCAAGGCTTATAAAATCACCGGTGTTACCTCTGCGCCAAAAGGCAAACAATCATTTTTTGAACCACTTGTTACTTTTGTGCGTGATGATATTGCCAAAGGAAACATTGGTCACAATAGCGATAAATATGTGCCCTATTTGTTAACAGTATTTTTCCTCATTCTCATAAATAACGCCATGGGTTTAATCCCAATTGGCGCCAACTTAACCGGAAACATTGCCTTTACCTTTGTATTATCAGTAATAACACTCATTGTTACCAACGTTAATGCCAACAAACATTACTGGAACCATATTTTTGCGCCGCCTGCGCCTAAAGCCTTGTACCCAATTTTAGTGCCTTTAGAAATTGTAGGTATTTTTACAAAACCATTCGCCTTAATGATTCGTCTGTTCGCGAACATCACCGCCGGCCACATTATTGTAATTAGTTTGGTGGGCTTAATTTTTGTATTTAAAACTTTGTGGATTTCTCCGGTAGCCGTTGGATTCGCTTTATTTATTGATGTATTAGAGTGTTTAGTGGCCTTATTGCAGGCGTATATTTTCACCTTGTTAACCGCACTTTTCATAGGTTCTGCTTCGGCCGAACACCAAGAAGAAGGTGCACATGGCAATGAAGATGACAAAGCAGCAGCAAAACATTAAAAAGAATAATTAATAACCAATAAAAAACAAAAAACAATGACTGGAAGTATCGCAGCAATCGGTGCAGGTTTGGCAGCCATCGGCGCCGGAATCGGTATCGGACAAATTGGCGGACACGCAATGGATGCCATTGCACGTCAACCTGACGCTTATTCAAAAATTCAAACAACCATGATTATCGCCGCCGCTCTAGTTGAGGGTGTGGCTTTATTCGCAGTGGTTGTTGCTTTAATGTCTAAGTAAAAATTTTAAAGCCCTTAACGGTTGGTTAAGGGCTTTAATTCTAAAACAAAAATTTAAACAAAATAAAATGAGCAGTTTATTTATACTAGGGTCATTAATCACACCGGGCATCGGTTTAATATTTTGGACAACAGTTGTTTTCTTAATGTTATTGGTATTACTAGGAAAATACGCCTGGAAGCCAATTTTAAATGCCATAAAAACCAGAGAAGAAGGTATTGAAGAAGCATTACAAAGTGCTGAAAAAGCGCTGAAGGATATGCGCGAATTGCAATCTAACAACGAACGCATTTTAAATGAAGCCCGCGCCGAACGCGATGTATTATTAAAAGAAGCACGCGACACCAAAGAATCAATCATCGCTGAAGCAAAACACAAAGCCCAAGCAGATGTTGACCGCATGATGTCTTCCGCACGCGATCAAATTAAAAATGAAAAAAATGCTGCTGTTGCTGAACTTAAAAATCAAGTGGCCGTTTTATCGATTGAAATTGCCGAAAAGATTTTAAAAGCTGAATTGGCCAACGACGAAAAACAAAAAGCTTTGGTTTCTAACTTAATGAACGATTTAAATCTGAACTAAGAATGATTGTTGCAAACCGATACGCAAAATCTTTGATTGAATTGGCGCAAGAGTCGAATCAGGTTGATGCCGTGAGAAACGACATGAAGCTGATTCAACAAGTGTGTGATCAAAACAGAGAATTTAATTTGTTTTTGAAAAGTCCGATTATTAAGACGGATAAAAAAATGGAAGTGTTAAACAAGTTGTTTGCATCTAAAATTTCAAAAACAGTAATGTCTTTTTTAAACCTCATTACCGCTAAACACCGCGAATCAATAATTGAGGAAATTACAAAAGCATTTGAAGAACAATACAAAATAAACAACAATATTTTTACAGCGGTAGTCACCTCAGCCAGCGGCTTAGATGCAAAAACCAAAGAAAAAGTAATTGCCCTTTTAAAAACACAAATGAAAGGCGAAATAGAATTGATTGAAAAAGTTGATTCAAAAACAATTGGTGGTTTTACCTTAACAATTGGTGACATCCAAATTGATAAAACAGTTGCCCGCCAATTAAGCAACATGAAAAAACAATTAACGAATAAAGCATTAAACTAATATACTAACCATATCAACATGGCTGAAATAAAACCGGCAGAAGTATCTGCAATTTTAAGACAACAATTAAGCGGCTTCAAGAGTGAAGCTGAATTAGAAGAAGTAGGAACCGTTCTACAAGTAGGTGACGGTATTGCACGTATCTACGGCTTGTCGAAAGTACAATCAGGCGAGTTAATCGAATTTGAAAATGGTTTGCAAGCCATCGTATTAAACCTTGAAGAAGACAATGTTGGGGCCGTGTTATTGGGTTCAGGACAAGGCATTAAAGAGGGAAGTTCTTGTAAGCGTACCAAACGCATCGCTTCATTAAAAGTGGGTGAAGGCATGTTGGGCCGCGTGGTAAATACTTTGGGTGAACCAATCGATGGTAAAGGCCCTATTCAAGGTACTACCTACGAAATGCCAATCGAACGTAAGGCACCGGGTGTTATTTACCGTCAACCTGTTACCGAGCCTTTACAAACCGGAATTAAAGCAATCGATGCCATGATTCCTATCGGACGTGGTCAACGTGAGTTGATTATTGGTGACCGTCAAATTGGTAAAACAGCCGTTTGTATCGATACCATAATCAATCAAAAAGAATTTTATGCTGCAGGCAAACCTGTATTTTGTATTTATGTCGCCATCGGCCAAAAAGCCTCTACAGTGGCCAACGTGGTACGTGTATTGGAAGAAAATGGCGCCATGGCTTATACGGTGATTGTTGCCGCAAGTGCTGCCGATCCTGCCCCAATGCAGTTTTACGCGCCTTTCTCAGGTGCTGCCATCGGAGAATTTTTCCGCGATACCGGTCGTCCGGCTTTAATCGTATTTGATGATTTATCTAAACAAGCAGTGGCGTACCGCGAGGTGTCATTGTTGTTACGTCGCCCTCCGGGACGTGAAGCGTATCCCGGTGACGTGTTTTACTTACACAGCCGTTTGTTAGAGCGCGCAGCTAAAATCAATGCATCAGACGATATTGCTAAAAGCATGAATGATTTACCGGAATCCATTAAGCATTTGGTAAAAGGTGGTGGATCATTAACTGCACTTCCTATTATCGAAACCCAAGCGGGTGACGTGTCGGCTTATATTCCTACAAACGTAATTTCTATTACCGACGGCCAAATTTTCTTGGAATCAAACTTGTTTAACTCAGGTATTCGTCCAGCCATTAACGTGGGTATTTCTGTATCTCGTGTAGGTGGTAATGCACAAATTAAGTCAATGAAAAAAGTGGCCGGAACCTTAAAGTTAGATCAAGCCCAATACCGCGAATTAGAAGCCTTCTCAAAATTTGGTTCAGATTTAGATGCAGCTACAAAATCAGTTTTGGATAAAGGCTCACGTAATACCGAAATTTTGAAACAAGGACAATTCTCTCCGTTTAAAGTAGAATCTCAAATTGCCATTATTTATTTGGGAACTAAAAATATGTTGAGAAGCGTACCGGTTAGTAAAGTAGGTGAATTTGAAAAAGAATTTTTAGATCAAATGGAACGTAAACACAAAGCTACTTTGGATGCTTTAAAAAGCGGACAATTTACCGATGATATTACAAAAACCATTGAAGCCTGTGCCAACGATTTATTAGCGAAATACAAATAGGAATTATAAATTTTAAATGTTGAATTTTAAATTGCGTAATTCAACATTTAGCATTTAACATTTAACATTTCAGAAATGCCAAGTTTAAAGGAAGTCAGAAATAAAATTACCTCAGTTGGTTCAACCATGCAGATTACAAGTGCCATGAAAATGGTGAGTGCTGCAAAGTTGAAACGTGCTACGGATGCCATTGTTCAAATGCGCCCTTATGCCAATAAACTAAAAGAGATACTTGAAAATGTGAGTTCAAGTGTGGACGTTTCTGAAAACGTATATGCACGCAACAGCGGCCAAGCCAATGTACTCATCATTGCTGTTTCTTCTAATCGTGGATTAGCAGGCGCTTTTAACGCAAACATTATTAAGAAAGTTTACGGCCTTATCAATAACGAATACAAAAATTCGGATGTTACCATCGTTGCTGTTGGTAAAAAGGTGCAAGATGCTTTCCGCAAAACCAAACATTTTATCAGCGGCCAAGATATTCCGCATCACAACAACGAATTGGTTGACAAAGTGGATTATGAAAAATCTGCTTTTGTAATGGGAAAAATAATGGATGCATACTTGAACAAACAATTCGACAAAGTGATTATCGTGTATAATCAATTTAGAAATGCTGCTGTTCAAATTCCAAGCGAAGAACAATTGTTGCCGATTATGCCAAGTGCATCTTCAGCCAAATCAAGCAAACAAGATTATATTTTTGAACCAAGTCAGGAGTTTATTGTTAGCGAATTAATTCCTCGATCAGTAAAAACAC
>JBAXXZ010000048.1:0-9272 GCA_037127575.1 Bacteroidota bacterium
GTACAAGCCATTACAAAATTTACAGTATCAAAATAACATGTTTACAAAAAATTCAATAATAGGAGTTATCGGCAGCGGGGCCATGGGAAGCGGCATTGCACAGGTTGCTGCATCGGCAGGCCATGTGGTAATAATTTACGATAACAATACTGCGGCATTAGAAAAATCAAGTGCTCAATTAACAAAAACATTGGGCAGTCTTGTAGAAAAAAATAAAATAAGTGCCGATAAAAAGGAAGTTATTTTAAAATCCATTCATTTTAAAAATCAGTTAAATGAGTTGGCCGCTTGCGATTTGGTGATTGAGGCCATTATTGAAAATGCTGACATTAAAAAAACAGTGTTTACTGAGCTGGAAAATATTTTGAGCGAAAAAGCGGTGATGGCCAGTAATACTTCTTCCTTAAGCATCACAGCCTTGGCAGCGGCATGCAAAAACCCAAGTCGTTTTATCGGGATACACTTTTTTAATCCTGCTACACTCATGCCATTGGTTGAAATCATTCCGGGTATTGCTACAAATGAGACAGTTGCTTTTGCTTGCAAAACTTTGGTAGACGCATGGGGTAAAACCACAGTGATGGCAAAAGACACACCCGGCTTTATTGTTAACCGCGTGGCCCGACCCTTTTACAGTGAAGCGCTCAGAATATACGAAGAAGGTATTGCCGACATACCTACCATTGATTGGGCCATGAAAGACATTGGCGGCTTCAGAATGGGCCCTTTTGAATTAATGGATTTAATTGGGCACGATGTTAATTACGTTGTGACTGAAACGGTATGGAAACAATTTTATTTTGATCCAAAATTTAAACCTGCATTGGCGCAAAAAAGATTGTTGGAGGGTGGCTTTCTTGGAAAAAAAACCACCAAAGGTTTTTACGATTATCAAGAAGGGGCAATTAAACCGGAGCCCGTGAAGGATGATATTCTTGGCAAAATGATTGTGAACAGAATTTTATGTATGCTTATCAACGAGGCCGCAGATGCCTTGTATTATCAAGTAGCCAGTGCTGAAGACATTGATTTGGCCATGACCAAAGGTGTAAATTATCCAAAAGGATTATTAAAATGGGCAGATGAATTAGGGCTAGCCCACGTTGCAAACACATTAAAATTATTGCATGAATTTTATGAAGAAGACCGTTACCGTCTTAGCCCATTGATTAAGAAACACAGGGTATCGGGTATTGGCTTTTATCATACCTAAACATTTAACCATAAGGCTAGCTTAATTCAATCACCAACATGGGGCATTTAATAAGTTAGTCAGGCTATTTTTGCTTGCTAAAATGCTTTTAATTATATTTGAATATTAACATGAAAAATAAATTCACTCTTCTTATCGGCGCTATGTTCTTAATTGGCGCAATTTTGGTGTCTTGCGATAAAAAAGACCCAAGTGGCATTGGCCCTACTTACGGTAGTACCGGCAACCCAAATGCCAATAATCAAACAACAACAGGTAGTCCAACCTATTCGAGCCCTGCCACCGACAACACCAGTATGGGGATTGGCGGTATTGGTTGGAGTAATCCATCATGTGCTACAACAAACAGTTTGTATTTAAAATCATATAATGGTGTGATTGATGTAACCTTAACTTTCCCATCATTAATTAAAGCCGGTCTTTATAGCATTTCGCAAGGTGGTGAGCCAAACACTTGTGCTTTAACCATCTTAAATGCCCCAAATCAACCATCGGGCATATCATGGTACGGTAAAAGTGGTTTGGTAACTGTATCAACATCCAGCAGCAATATTTCTGCAAGTTTTAACGGTATCATTTGTACACAGCAATCTTTTAATTACCCAACTGTAACAGCCAGTGGTAATGTAAGCTGTTCGCAATAATGAAATAAACCAATTAAATTTAAAGCAGATTTTTAATCTGCTTTTTTTTTGCCAGCATGTTTCGATTAAAAAAAATACTATTTCGTTTTTTCGACTATTACACCTTAAACCCAAGGGCTTTGGCATTAATGCGTGTTGCTATGGCATTAATTGTGTTGCTTGATTTGGCCATTCGGGGATCGGATTTGTTTGCCTTTTATGGCGAAAGCGGAATTTGGCCTTCGGCATATGTATACAGTTTCAGTGGTAAACCCGGTATGTGGAGTTTGAACAGTCTTTTTCATTCAAATGTTTCGTTGGTATTTTTGTACGTGTTCAATATCATTGTGGCCATCACCTTTTTAATAGGTTATAAAACACGTTGGAGCAATTTTTTATTGTGGATATTAACGCTCTCTTTTCAAAACCGAAATTTATACATTTTACAAGGGGGCGATGATTTGTTGCGATTGCTTTTGTTTTGGGGATTATTTTTGCCTTGGAACCAATATTATTGTATTGATAAGCCTATCCAAAAAAGAGACAAAAACAGACTTGGTCAAATGGCTTATTTGCTTTTAATAACCTCTGTGTATTTTTTTAGTGCCGAGTTAAAAACATCAAGTCAGTGGCAAATTGAAAACACGGCAGTTTACCATGCTTTGAGTTTAGATATTTACCGCAGCGCATTTGGCAATTATGTTTATCAATTTCCTAATATCATGCGATTTTTAAGTGCCACCACCATATGGATTGAATACCTATTGCCCATTTTGATCTTATGGCCAACAAAAAAGGGATACACACGCTTAGTGGCTTTTATTTTAATTTGTGTGCTTCATGTAAGTTTTGGATTGTGTTTAAATGTTGGCCTTTTTTATCTCATCAGTGTCACCGCGGGCATTGGCTTATTGCCTGCTTTTGTGTTTAAACGATTTAGGCAACAAACTACAACTCATTTCAATTTTAGAAATTCTTTGCCTTTAAAAAATATGTATGCATTTAAAAACTTGTTTATTACAAGCTGTATAATTTTGTGTTTTATCGTCAACTTAAGTGGGTTGCAGTGGTTTACTTACAAACCCAAAAAAGAAATCATGTATGCAGTAAATGCTTTGCGATTAGATCAATATTGGAGCATGTTTGCGCCTGCAGTACCCATCGAAAACAATTGGTTAGTGTATTTGGCGCATAATCAAAAAGGGCAGCAATACGATATATACAACAATGTTGAATATGTTGATTTTAAAGGTGCCAAACACTTAAATAGTAGGTTTAAGAGTGATAGGTGGAAGAAATTAGCCGAGAATGTACAGAGTGATTATTACAGTTTTTTACGTCCCCATTATTGTGCATTTGTTTTAAAAACATGGAACAAAAATCATCCTGAAAACAAAATGCAGAGCTTAAATTTATACAGTATGAAAGAAGGTGTTTTATTGAATTATAAAAGAAGTGAACCGAGTAAAAAGATATTATGCCTTTGTGATGAACAGTAAATTGCCCCAAATAGTCAGTTACATCAAACATTATTTTAAAGCCCACCGCAAAGGCCATGGTGTACATTCACCATTTGCTTATCGTTTATGCGAAGAGGTGTTTTATAACAAACATCCTTTTTATGCTTTTGAGCAATTAAAAACCACCCGAAAGAAACTATTGAAGGATGAGCAAACCATTAACATGGAAGATTTTGGTGTGGGTTCACAGGTGTTTAAATCTAAACAAAGAAAAATAAATGCTATTGCGCGGCACGGCATTAGTTCAAGGCAACAATCTGAATTAATTTTCAGACTGATGAATTTTATGCACAGCGAAAAAGCTTTAGAATTAGGCACTTCACTGGGATTAAACACGCTTTACATGGCTTCAACCAACGCAAACACACAAGTAATTAGCGTTGATGCATGTAATGATTTGATAAATTATGCTGAACAATTGGCGAAAAAAAATAAAATAAAGAATATAAAATTTGTGAATGCAAAATTTGAGGAAGCCCTACCTATCATCATTTCACAATCACCTGACATAGATTTTGTTTATATCGACGGTAACCACAGTTATGAAGCCAGTTTGCATTATTTTAATGCTTTATTAAAAATTTCAGGTAACAACAGTGTTTTTGTATTTGATGACATTTATTGGAGTGAAGGCATGACAAAGGCATGGCAAGAAATTAAAGCACATCCAAAAGTGAAGTTAAGCATTGATACTTTTTATACAGGATTTGTTTTTTTTAAAGATGAATTAAAGGAAAAACTGGATTATCAATTTTTCCTTTAATTCATACTCAATTAAATCATTCAACAATAAAAGGAATTCTCTTTAAACATACGCCATTACCTGAAATCACCGATAAATGATAAAAGCCTGGTGATAAGTTATGGTTAATCATTTTGCTCAATTTTAAATTTGTAAGATTAACCGTTTCCTCAAATTGAATTTTACCCAGATTATCTTGAATCACAACATCACTTAATCCATATGCTTGTTTTAATTTAAAATTGAGAATAAATGATTGTACTGATGGGTTTGGATAAATCCATATTTCATCAATCAAATTCACCGCACATGGGGCAATTTGTATTTTTAAAACCTTTTCAGTCTTGTCCAAATCCACTTCAACCAATCGATAATACACATCCGATGAAACATCAAATTCATCCCTATAATCATATTTATTCACCAACACACTATTGCCTGCGGCCTTCACTCTTGCAATTTCAGTCCATTCCATCATATTCAGCGAACGTTCAACTTTAAAATAATTGGTGTTTTTTTCAGTGGCGGTGCTCCAGTTTAATTGGTAATAATTGCTGTAACAATTCACGTAAAAATCTTTTAATTCAATGTCTAAAGTGATATTACTTGCTTGAAGGGAGGCGCCTATCATGGCCCAATCTTTACTCGAAGCAATGGTATGGCTCATGGTTACAGAATTGGCACCGGCTTTTTGTGTAAACACATTCGATTGACTATTGATGGCAGACCAACGTTGGGTTTGCCCTGCTCCATTGGTGATGGCATTACTTGATAATACAGCAATCATTGAAATGCCCAAATTACCTGTACTACTATTAAAAGTAACTGATGCATTTGTGCTTTGGTTTTTCCCCACATTCGTATTCACCAAAGGTGCCGATTGTAACACGCCTGAATAGTAGGCTGCCCCAACACATAACTGATCAGGCGAAGCCAAATTAACCACTACGTTTCCGCTAACATTAGACGCCAAATTACCCATCTCTTTATAATAAAGCGCCACCTGCATACCCCCTTGGCTAGTGAGGGTTAATTGAGTCATTGCAGTGCCTGTAAATGTAACAGATGAAATATTTTCCTCCTTTGCTACCACCCCAACCAAAAAAAGTACATTATTGCCCGATGGCACAGTATTGGCAAAAACATAGGAAGAACTAGATCCGGTAGCACTATTGGAACCGGTAAAAGCGATTTGTGATTGAAGCCTATTGATTAGCAATAAGGATAAAACCATTAAATAAACAATCTTTTTCATACCTCAAAATTACCTGTCGATAATTTGAAGCAATAAGCGAAAAGGCAGTTTTTCTTACATGTGTAAGGCTGTATGTTTATTTATAAAACAACCACTTTCCAATTTCTCGCCAACTGGTTTTTTTACCATACATCAAAATACCGGTACGGTAAATTTTGGAGGCCAACCAGGTCATGAGAATAAATGACGCGAATAAAACGCTCAATGACAAAACGATTTCCCACAGTGGCACACCATTGCTGATGCGCGACATCATCACAATGGGTGAAGTAAAAGGAATGATGGAAGCCCAGAAAACCGAGGCTGCATCGGGATCGGTGATGGTTTTGGTGGCAATAAAATAACCAACCATCAATGGTAACATCACCGGCGTAATAAATTGCTGGGAATCGGCCTCGGAATCAACTGCACTGCCTATGGCTGCCATGATGGAAGAATAGAATAAATAACCGAACATAAAATAGAGTACAAAACAGATAAAAACTTCCACAAAATTAATTTTTTCAATTTTTTGCAAGAGGTCAAACAACTCTAATTTATCATCAAATTTTTCGAGTTTGCTTAAATCTACATTGGTGCCGTTTTTCTTTACCAATTCTTGCTGTTGCTCAAAAACTTTTAACTGCGAAGTGGCATCTTTTAAAAAGATACTCGACAAGGCTGTTGTTAAGCCAAAAGTAATAATACCCATGATCGCAAATTGAATGATGCCCAATAAAGCCACTCCCAATATTTTACCCAACATTAATTCGAAAGGTTTAACAGAAGAAACGATGACTTCAACTATGCGGCTGGTTTTTTCTTCCATCACCGAACGAAACACCATCATGCCATACATAATGATAAAAACAAACATAAGGGCACCCGATAAAAAACCAAATATGCCAAATCCTCCCTGCTCTTGTGTATCGCCCTTGTCGTTGACCTTTTCGAGCATGATACGCACATTTTGTTTGGAGTTCATGATAATATCGGGATTAATATTATTGGCTTCTAATTTGCTTTCATAAATTATTTTTTCCATTTGGTCCTTTAAAAAAATTTGAAAACCAAAGCCTGGCGATTTTTTGTAAAATAATTTGGTAGCCCCTGCCCCGCCCTCAACAATGGTTGGCGAAATCCACAACAAACAAGTAAAACCTTTGCCATAAAATTGACTGATGGCTTCTTCCAATTTTTGATTGCTGTAAGTGAGCGATACATAATCATTACCGCTTAATTTATCGCGAAACAATTTTGATTCATCCAATACCAAAACATTTTGTTCAGTTTTTTCACTTTGGGTCATTTTAATCATAAAGGCCACAAAGCCGGTAATGAGCAATGGCGCTAAAATGGTCATTACAATAAATGTTTTGTTGCTGAGTTTAGATTTTAATTCTCTGGCGATGATTAATCCTATTTTGCTCATGTTTTATTCGGTGAAATGATTATTAATTTGAATATTGGCATTGCCCTCGTTGACCTTTTGAATAAAAATATCATTCATCGACGGTATCACTTCATTAAAGGATAAGAGTTCGCAGGTTGGCAATACCGCTTGTAATAGCTGATTGGGTTGCAGATTATTTAATGCCTTGATTGTATAATAATGAATACCGTCTTCGGTTCTTTTATTAATCACCTCTGCACCGGCCCACAAAGCGTTTACAAATCCCATGGCTTGCCCTTTAAACGAAATATTATAAGTATTGCTTTTAAAAGTTTTACGAATTTCTTTTACTGAACCGTCCAATATTTTTTGTGCCTGGTTGATTAAGGCGATGTTATCACACAATTCTTCAACACTGCCCATGTTGTGCGTAGAGAAAATAACTGTGGCGCCGTTTTTTTTCAGTTCAAGAATTTCGTTTTTGATCAATTGTGCATTGATTGGGTCAAAACCACTAAATGGCTCATCTAAAATCAACAATTCGGGCTCATGAATTACAGTCACAATAAACTGTACCTTTTGTTGCATGCCCTTGCTGAGTTCTTCAATTTTCTTTTTCCACCATCCGGCCATCTCAAACTTTTCGAACCAAACAGCGGCTCTTTTGCGGGCTTCCTGCCTGCTTAAGCCTTTTAATTGCGCCAAGTACAATACTTGATCACCCACCGACATTTTTTTGTATAAACCGCGCTCTTCGGGCAAATAGCCAATTTTTTCAACATGTTTTTGGGCAATTTTTTCACCCTTAAAAAAAACTTCACCGCTATCGGGACCTGTAATTTGATTGATGATGCGAATGAGAGATGTTTTGCCGGCGCCATTGGGTCCTAATAAACCAAAAATACATTTTTCGTTCACCGTTAACGATACATCATTAAGGGCCAAGTGTGAACTGTATTTTTTTGTCACTTGGTGTATTCTGAGCATTTCAGTCATAATTAAAATATATCCAAAAATATTTAAATCAAAGCATTGTAATGGCAATATATGATAAATGGTTTAATCTTTATCTGTAAGGCCGCCACTTAATACAAACTTCATGGCATCGCCGGCATCACTTTTAAGCGGTTGCACATGTTCGCGTGGAATGATGATAAGTTTACCAGCTAATGAATAAGAGAAGGGCAAATACACCGCTACTTTATCCTTGATGTCAAAATCTTTTAAATCATCTTTGGTGATAAAACCAATTTCTTGAATTTGGGCTGCAGGATTGGTTAAAACCAAAACAGCTTTATTAAATTTTCTTTTGTTGCCTACAAAGGCGGAAGTAAAATCTTTAACCGGCGAATAAATATGTCGAATAAAAGGCACATGTTCAAGTTTTTCTTCCAAGTAATTAAATACCGACTGAAAGATGAAAGAAGAGGCCAATAATCCCAACATTAAAACAAAAACAACCGTTAGTAATAAACCTAAAAAAGCATTTAAGATGGTGCTTTCGGTAAAACCTATAAATGAGAAAAAACCGGCAAAAAAATCAAATAAGCGAAGCAGAATAAAGCCGGTGATAATCAAAGGCACAAAGAGAATCAATCCTTGAATAAAGTAACCCATTAATTTTTTCATATTCTTTCATGTAATTGACCTAAATTAATTGTTTAAGTGCTAGGTTTAATATGAAACACAAAACAAATGTTGGCGATTTTTAAACAATGGTAAAATTATTTACATTTACATATCTTGAATTGTATGCAAAAACTCATTCTTCTTTTCATCGGTCTTCTTTTTTTAACCTGCAGTGTTCAAAAACGTCGTTACCAACAGGGTTATCACATTGGCCGATCATATCATAAAGCCATCTCAAAAAAAAGTGTCAAGCATCCCTCTGCCATTGGTAAAAATAACCTTTACCCTGAAAATGATTTTGTTCAGGTTAATACAAATGATGATGGCTTAGTTCAATCAAAAAAAGCCCTTCAGCAGAACACCAATAAAGTAGATTTTGTAAAAGATGCACAATTACCAAATGATACCTGCGATGTTTTAATTTTTAAAGATGGCAGCGAAATACAAGGCAAGGTAATAGAAATAAGTCCGGGGCAAATAAAATACAAACGTTGTGATTTATTGAATGGTCCATTGTACACTGTAAAAAAATCGGAAGTGTTTATGGTAAAGTATTCGAATGGGGTACGAGAAGTGATAAAAGAAGAAGGAGCCCCACCGCAATCTGTTAGTCCTAATCAAGTACCACCCAATTACCAAATTCCAAACAAAAACAATATCAATCAAGTTGATACCCGAAACCAAAAAATGCATCCTAGCGCCGTTTGGGCATTTGCATGGGGATTACTGAGTTTGCTTTGTTTATTATTGGCATCCGGTTCGGCAGTGCTTATAATGGTCCTTGTTAGTTTCACCGCGGCCATTCGTGCCATATCGGCCTCTATCAAAGCCATTCGTCAAATTAACAACTACCCCACCGACTTTAAAGGCAAGGGTTTAGCCATGACAGGAAGGGTGTTTGGCATCGTGGTGTTATCA
>JBAXXZ010000049.1:0-9236 GCA_037127575.1 Bacteroidota bacterium
TGACAGTGCCTGCCGATCATTTGGTTTGTGCTACCGGCGAATGTCAAAACTACCAACAAGTATTAACACCCGCCCAATATGCACGCTGGATAAAAGCGCAAACTGCAACAGAACCTTATGAGATTGCAACCCTTGAAGAAGCCACTGCAGCCGAAAAAGGCGGGGTGAATGGCGCAGCGGCACAAAAAACCAAGACTTATATTTTTAAAGCCGACAGTGTGCGTGATTTTGCCTGGGGCAGTTCACGTAAATATGCCTGGGATGCCATGCCAGTGACTTGCGAAGGCAAGCGCGTAATGTGCATGAGTTTTTACGGCAAAGAAGCCTATGGTTTGTATAGAAAATATTCTACCAAAGTGGTGGCGCATACCATTAAGACCTATTCGAAGTACACCATTCCCTACCCTTACCCGGTGGCGCAAAGCATTGAAGCAGCGCAAGGCATGGAGTACCCCATGATTTGTTTTAATTTTGGAAGAACAGAAAAAGACGGCACTTATACCGAAGGCACCAAAAACGGCATGATACTAGTGATTATTCACGAAGTTGGTCATAACTTTTTTCCCATGATTATCAATAGCGACGAGCGCCAATGGAGTTGGATGGACGAAGGTTTAAATACTTTTGTGCAATACTTAACTGAAAGGGAATTCGATTCGCGTTATCCATCGCAACGTGGTCCGGCTTACAAAATGACAGATTACATGCGTTTGCCTAAAAACCAATTGGAGCCCATTATGAGCAACAGTGAGAACATTATCAACTTTGGCGCCAATGCTTATGGCAAACCGGCGACTGCCCTTAATATTTTAAGGGAAACGGTAATGGGAAGAGAGCTATTTGATTTTGCTTTTAAACAATATTGTAGCCGTTGGGCTTTTAAACATCCGGAGCCGGCTGATTTTTTCAGAACCATGGAAGATGCCTCTGCGGTGGATTTGGATTGGTTTTGGCGCGGTTGGTTTTTTGATACCGATCCGGTGGATGTGGCCATAGATACCGTAAAAGCCTATCAAATAGTAAAAGGTGCCAAGGTGCCTGTGCGCATGGATTCGATGATGACAAACCTGCAACGACCAATTGTTTTAGAATACATCACCGACCAACGCAACCGTCAAGCGGGCATTAAACCATTGGTGGATGTGGATACGACCTTGAGGGATTTTTATTACCACTATAAACCACAGCCGCCATTTAATGTAAAAGAAGCAGTTGATAGGAACAAAGGAATCGAAGTAATGGCCGACAGTAATTTTACAAAGTATGAAGGCAAGTACCTTTATTCAATTAAATTTTCAAACAAAGGCGGCTTGGTGACACCTTTAATTTTGCAATTTATATATGAGGATGGTACAATTGGGGTTGAACGCATCAGCGCTTATGTGTGGCGTAAAAACGAAAAGGAAATCACCAAAACCTTTTTAACCGACAAAAAAGTAACCAGCATTTTGTTCGACCCATACAGAGAAACGGCCGATATCAATGAAGGTAATAATGCTTGGAATGTAAAAGCCGAACCATCGAAATTTGAATTGTTTAAGGCCAAAACTGCGAATGTGCGTGGACAGAGCAATGGCGAAAATCCAATGCAAAAAGCTAAGACAGGGAAATAACGCAACTCCTTAAAAAGACTTGCGCTTGAATAATATTTGCCTTAAAAATATGTTTCAACGGCGAACTTAAACTGTGAGACAAAGATTTTCTTAAATGCACTGATGTTGTTTTTTTCATAAAAGACAAGCATCGCTTTTTTATATTCACCGGCATCAACGGTTCTAAAAGAAAGCGGACAAATATGATTATTTAAAAGGATGGCATTGGCGATAATTCTTGCAGTTCTTTTGTTGCCATCATTAAACGGTTGTATGTATGAAATAAGCATTAAGGCCAAGAATGCCTTTTCAAAAGCGTTTTCTTTCAAGTTGATTAATCCACACATTTCTTCCAATGCTTCCCGTATTTGAAATGTATTATCAATTGGACGGTAGTTTGTGCCTGAAATGCCAACACTGCTTGTGCGGATATTTCTGTCAACCCTTAGTTCTTTTATCAGTAAACTATGTATATCCTCAATGGCGCGAACGGTGAGCGGTTGAATATAATCAGCGTGAGATATGATAAAATCGATGGCATCTTTATGGTTTAACAGCATTACTGCTTCATCCTTTGTTTTGCCTGCCGCAGTTAATTTGTCTTTGAGCAGATTTTCTGTCTCCAACAAAGAATAGGTATTCCCTTCTATTTGCGAAGACTTCCAACTTAAATCAATGGCCAATCTTTCCAAATCTTTCCTGTAAACATCGTTAGATAATTTAGAAAGCTTTTCCTTAAATATATTTTGAAGCGCTTCAATTTGTTGCAATTCCTGCGGGGAAAAAACATCTATTTTGTTTAATGTTCCCTTGATCAAATCATGATTAAAAAATCGATGTATTTCCCTTTCGTCAATTTCCTTTTTGAAATAGGCTTCCACATCAACTTCAGAAAGGATGGCATAAGCTTTACTTAAAAAATATTTGGTCCCTTTTCCTTTTCCGCTAGTGGTGATGTATTGCTTTTCGAGCAGACTTTGCAAGACTCTTTTTAAGGTGGCATAACTGATCAATTTGTCAATACCCGAAGCATCATAAATCTCCTTGGAAGAATGACCGGGGTTTTCATTAAGGTATCCAACCAGCAATTGAATATTGGCTTTTAAATCAGTCATTTTGAATTATAGCTCAAAATTAAACAAATTATAGCTAATTATAAATAAATTTAAGCCATAAATGTAAATAAAATGAGCTAGAAATACATTTTTAACATTTAAAGCGCAAATTTGTCAAGATTAGTATATCCCGCTCAGATGCATTTTTAATGCAATGGAAAACCTGATAATTTAGGGCTACAAAAAAGGAAGTACCGAATTAAACCTACTCCTCCACAAAAAAAAGGTCTTCTAAATTTTTACTTTCTTCTGCGCTATACATGCGTGAGCGAATGATGAAGCGGTAACCGCTCGGAATTTCAATCGAAAAGCTGGAGCCCCTACCCTGCACCACATCTAAAGTGAGTTGGGTGTGCTGCCAATACTCAAACTGGTCTTTGGCCATCCAAAATTCAAAACAATTGATGTGGCCAATGCCCACATCACTGCCCCCCATCTTAAAATCGCCTTTGGCAAAACACATGGGCGATGAGCCGTCGCAACAACCGCCACTTTGGTGAAATATCAAATCACCAAACTGTGTTTGTAATTTTTGGATCAAATCCAATGCCGATTGGGTGGCCAATATACGTGGTGTTTTTGCCATGTTATATGCAATAAAAAAGCCTTCCGAAAAATACAGATGTTTTCCGAAAGGCCAATGATAGGACTAGAAGAAGCCCAATTTATTTTTGTTGTAAGAAATCAACATGTTTTTGGTTTGACGGTAATGCGCCAACATCATTTTGTGAGTTTCGCGACCAAAACCAGATTTTTTGTATCCGCCAAATGGTGCATGGGCAGGATATGCATGGTAACAATTTACCCACACACGTCCGGCTTGAATACCGCGTGGTACTTGGTACAATTCATGTGCATCTCGGGTCCACACACCTGCACCCAAACCATACAAGGTATCATTGGCAATGGCCAAGGCTTCTTCGGTGGTTTTAAAAGTGGTGACACAAACAACAGGACCAAAAATTTCTTCTTGGAACACACGCATTTTGTTGTGGCCTTTTAATACTGTTGGTTCAATGTAATAACCGCCCAACTCGCCGGATAATTTATTGGCATTGCCACCAACCAAAACTTCAGCACCTTCTTCTTTACCGATTTTTAAGTAAGAAAGAATTTTTTCATATTGATCATTTGATGCTTGTGCACCCATCATCACTGTTCCGTCGAGTGGGTTACCGGTTTTAATGGCCTTCACACGTTCAACCACACGCTTCATAAATTTATCATAAATGCTTTCGTGCACCAAAATACGCGAAGGACAAGTACACACTTCACCTTGGTTTAAGGCAAACAACACCGCGCCTTCGATGGCTTTATCAAAAAATGCATCATCGGCATCAGCTACTGAAGGAAAAAAGATGTTTGGTGATTTTCCGCCCAATTCCATTGTTACCGGAATTAAATTTTCAGACGCATATTGCATGATTAAACGGCCTGTAGTGGTTTCGCCGGTAAAGGCCACTTTGTTTACTCTGGTTGAAGTGGCCAATGGTTTGCCGGCTTCAGGACCAAAACCTGTCACAACGTTTAATACACCCGGAGGTAAAATATCACCAATTAATTCCATTAAACACATAATGGATGTAGGTGTTTGTTCAGCCGGTTTTACAATGGTGCAGCAGCCTGCAGCCAATGCCGGAGCTATTTTCCAAGTGGCCATTAACAATGGGAAGTTCCAAGGAATAATTTGGCCTACTACACCCAATGGTTCGTGTAAGTTGATGCTTACCGTATGTTCATCATGTTCAGATATGGTGCCTTCTTCGGCTCTGATAACACCTGCAAAATAACGGAAATGATCAACTACCAAAGGTAAATCGGCAGCGCGTGTTTCGCGGATGGCTTTACCGTTGTCGATTGTTTCAACAATGGCAAGGTATTCTAAATTGTCTTCAATCACTTGGGCAATTTTTAATAACATATTACTGCGTGTGGTTGCAGGCGTTTTGCTCCAAGTAGGAAATGCAGCATGTGCGGCATCAAGCGCCAATTCAATGTCTTCTTTACCTGAGCGTGCCGCTTGTGTAAATACTTTGCCATCGATTGGCGAAATGTTGTCGAAATACTCACCTTTAACCGGTGGTGTGAATTTTCCGCCAATGTAGTTGTCGTACTTGGCTTTGAAAGTTGGTCGTTTTGCTAAATTTTCCATTTTTATATTTGTTTTTAGGCGCAATGTGACCAATTGAAAATTTAAAGTGCTGCAAAAAAATCCCAGCTTATAGCACAGAATTCCCAATCTGATAAAAGTCAAGTATTTAAAATTTGAATTGGTTAGATTTGAGATAAGTAAAATCTTTATGTACAAATTAGGGCAGTTTGATACAACGAATCCAGAGCGATTAAAGTCCGAGGTGGAACAAAAAACCACCTTTACCTTAAACCGTTGTGAATTAAATATTTTCGAAACGCACAAGCCTGCCGAAAACATCAAATTAAGTTTTGGCGGTTTTACGGTGACATCGATGTTACGCGGAAAAAAAATTCTACGAATGGGAGAAAATGATTACCTAAACTATATTCCGGGCGAAACCTTTATGGTGCAAGCTGATCATCAGATGTGCATTAATTTCCCGGAGGCCAACAAAGCCAATCCCACCCAATGCACGGCTCTGGTAATTGAAAATGCTTATTTACAAAAACAATTGGAGTACATCAATGAAACCATTCCCAAGCAAAAAGAACTGGGTACTCAGTGGGATATAAATTTAAATTTATTGTTTTTACAAAACGACGAACAAATTGCCAAACTAAGCACAAGATTAATTCATATTTTTTCGAGTAATGATCCAATGAAAGACATTTTAGTGGATCTAAAATTAAAGGAACTTATACTCGCCATTATGCGTTTGCAAAATGTGCGCGACATTGATTATCATGATATAAGCAGCACAAAAGTGAACCTGCGATTTAAAGCGGTGGTGGATTATATTCGCCGCAACATTACGGTTGGCATTAGTGCCAAGCAGTTAAGCAATATTGCCTGTATGAGTAAATCGGTTTTTTACCGCACTTTTACCAACGAATTTGGCATGGCCCCAAACCAAATGATTTTGCATGAAAAGATAAAATATGCCAAACTATTGATGAAGGCTGATGATATTAAAATAAAAGAAGTGTGTTTTGCGGCAGGTTTTTCGGACCCGAATTATTTCTCAAGGGTGTTTAAGAAACATGTAGGACAAAGTCCGGGTGCCTATTTCAGCCAAATTAAACTTAACACGCAAGCCTAATCAAATTAATACAAATCAAATACATCCCCTGCACCGGGGATGATGACATTGTGGTAGTCGTTTTTTTGCAAAGTTGCTTTAAATGCTTTCTTCGAATCATCCTCGCCGTGCACCAAAAACATGGACTTAATTTTTGATTTATTCTGGCAGGACAAAAATCTCATGAGTTCTTCGTAATCGGCATGGGCACTGTATGAATGAATCACTTCAATATCGGCTTTCACATCAAAAAAATCACCAAAAATTCGCACTTGTTTTTGGCCCGATGTGAGTTTGGCGCCCAAGGTGCTTGGCGAACAATAACCAACCATTAAAACGGTGTTGCGCTCATCTTCAATGCTATAACGCAAATGGTGTTTTACACGTCCCGCATCACACATACCCGAAGCAGAAATGATAATACAAGGCTCCTTTAAATCATTGAGTGCTTTTGATTCGGAGGCATCTTGAATGTATTTAAGGTTATTAAATCCAAATGGATCCGGATCATTTTTAATGTACTCACGCAAATTTTCATTAAAACATTCAGTGTGTTTACGCACAATATTTGTAGCGTTTGTTGAGAGTGGACTATCGACAAATATTTTTATTTCAGGAAGCAGACCTTGGTTTTTAAATTTATCCAAAGCGTAAACAATTTCTTGGGTACGACCTAAACTAAAAGCAGGGATAATGAGTTTTCCTTTTTTTACAACACAGGTACGGTTCACCACCTCCAATAATTTTTTTTCAGCATCTTCACTGCGGTCGTGTAAGCGGTCGCCGTAGGTTGATTCACAAATGATGTAATCGGCTTGAGGAAAGGCTTGTGGCGCTTTAAGCAACAAATCAGTATAACGCCCCACATCGCCGGTAAAACACAATTTGGTTTGGGTTTCCGCTTCATGTGAAGTGATATTGATAGCGGCAGCGCCAGTGATATGTCCTACTTCAGAGAATTGAAATGAAATTTCATCGTTTAAAAAAAACTCAGTATTAAAGGGAAGTGGTTTAAATCGTTTTAAGCAGCGTTCTGCATCCTTGGTAGTGTAAAGAGGTTTGATGGGTGGCAGATTATTTTTATCACGGCGTTTATTGATAAATCTTACGTCACTTTCATGGATGTGCGCACTGTCCATCAACAAAATTTCACACACATCAAAAGTGGCTTCAGTACAATAAATTTTACCATTAAAACCTTCTTTTACCAACAAGGGCAAATTGCCCGAATGGTCGATGTGTGCGTGTGACAAAATCACTGCCTCAATATCACCAGGCTCAAGACCCAATTCGCGGTTCAGTACATCTGTTTCTTTGCCCATACCTTGATACAAGCCACAATCGAGAAGAATTTGTTTGCCTTTATTGGTAATAATGAGATGTTTACTTCCTGTTACGCTTTCGGTTGCACCAATAAATTTTACTTTCATGGTATGAAGTTAAACCTAAAATGTGAGTAAAAAAATGACTTACTTTTCAATCAACATGATTTCAACACGGCGATTCATTTGTTCGTCATCCAATGTGGTTTCAGGCGACACTTTTGGGTGTTTATGGCCAAAACCTTTGAATTTAAGGCGTAAGCGGTCGATGCCATTTTTGATTAAAAAATCAAATACTGCTTTGGCGCGGTTCACCGATAAAATGCGTTCGCCGGTGCCATAATCCAATGCATCGGCCTTACTATCTTCAATACAGCATACATGCCCTTGAATTTCAATTTTTATTTTAGGGTTTTGTTTTAAGGTTTCCAACAAGTCAAATAACACAGGAATCGAACTGTCTAAAATGATGTGTTTTCCAGGCACAAAACTCACGCCTTGCAATTCAATACTTTGTCCAATTTGAATATCGGATATTTTTTTACCGGCCACCAATTCAGGCTTTATTTCTGCAGGTGGTGTTTCAATTTTAACCGGCCGTGTATTGACATTGTTATTCGAACTGGCGTTTTCTAACAGCATCTCAACGCGGCGTTGTTTTGCTTCTCCAAGCGGATTGTTGCTATCAATGCTTAGTGATTCGCCTTTACCGTCACAGCTTAATACATTTACATGGGGTTCTTTACTGCGTTTGGCAAGATGTGTTTTAATGTGTTCTGCCCTATTTTTTGAAAGCGCCAAATTGTATTCGTTGTTCGATAAAAAATCGGCGTAACCAATTAAACGCACATTGATGCTTTTAACTTTAAGTGTATTAAGGAAGGAATCCAATCTTGTATAGTTTTGATCAGATTCTATTTGATTGATTTCGTAGTAAAAGTTTAGCGCATTATTTTGTGCCAAACCGCTAAAAAAACAGCCATACACAAAAAACAAGGTGAAGAATTTTTTCATAAAAATAAATTAATCTGTTGCTTGCACCACTTCGTTAATTGAAACTGATGAAATTAGGCGCAATTGCTGATTTTGATACGTGCAAGGAAAATCCAAAAAAATCATTGTATTCGTTTGCACTTGAAATGACGTTTGCACGTGGTAAATGAATTTCTTTTTCTTGGTCTTGGCATCTTTGTATTGAAAAGGCAAAATACCACATGCCTTCATATCGTTAATTTTGCCATTTGGAGGCATGAGTTTAGATTTTAACTCGACAAAATTGCCAAAGACCATGCGGTTTTGAATCATTTCGCGGGTACTTTGTTCCATATTGGCGTTGGTATCGAGCAAAAAAAGACTTTTAAATAACAATGAATCGTTGTTGATTAAGCTTTGCACACAATGTTTGGCCAAATTTTCGGCATCGCTTAATGTGGGTTGCGGCAATTTTTTTGATTGTGCAATTAATCCCATTTGAATAAGCAAAAGGAAAATAAATAAGCGACTGCCTAATTTAGAAATGTGCATATTGAGCATAATGATACGGCTACAAATATAAGCCTTATCTCAGCAGCTTTGAAAGCATGTAAATAAATCCGCAAACTGAGTTTAAAACAAAGTCAATTGGGCTTTAGCAGCTTTGTAATTAAAATCGGTGCAATTAAATTCAAATGTTTTTGATTTGATAAAACGGTCTTTAGAGAGTGTAAATAGTTGGTGAATGGATTCAGCTAATTTTCCTTCGCCACGGATGCGCACACCCATGCGGCTATCGCTTACTTTGCCCCCATGCGTTTCACAAATTTGGCTCCAAACCTTATCCGCGCGGTCGGGATAATTCTTTAACAACCAATCTTTGAACAAGGGTTCAACAGCCCCATTAAGGCGGACCATGGTCATGCCAGCGCTGCTTGCCCCTGCTCTGCCTGCGGCGAGTAATAATTCAGGGATTTGCTGACTGTTTAATCCGGGAATAATGGGTGCAACCATAACGCCAAC